>CAMLGR010000119.1 GCA_946479615.1 uncultured Bacteroidota bacterium
TAGGCACATAGATACATAGGTTTCACATAGGATCGGGCGCTTAGAACCGTGGACATTTAACTGCATTCAGGCTTGAATTATTCCGTTGCGTGAATCCAATATAGGATAAAGATAATTCAAACCCTCCCCGTCCAAGACTGGCCGGCTTTAATTTTGAAATATTCACATCATAACTGAATGCAAACGAAAATCCTGAATAATCTACTTTAAGCACAGGGATCAGCGCATCGTTCCAGCGCAGGAACAAACCACCATTCAATACATACTTTGCATTGTCTACTTCCGGACCGATCTTGGTTCCATACATCACACCGGCAATGGTTTCTTTGTATTCTTTCTGCAGGGAATAATCTGCCTGTATGGTTATATAGGAAAAATCAGTAACCCCAAAATGAAAGCCTGTTGATGCTACCCATTTCGGATTTAACCGTACAGAAGGATCACGGAAAAAAGTATTCTTTGGTTTGATAAAATGATGATAAGCGATACCTACATAAAAATTATCTTCCGGATCGTCGCTGAGATTGGAATTATAACTAAGCCCCGTACTCCCATCCATATACGTATAATTGGGGATAACGGTATTTTCGCCATCGAACCCGGTGTTATAGGTATTGTCTGTCGTGATCTTGCTGCGATCGAAATACCGGTTCACTACACCGCCCATAAATCCCAATGAAAAATACCGGTTCTGCTCTGCACTGATCGATTTATGATAATTGATCACCGGCATCACACTTGTTTGTGTCAACGCAGCACTGCCGGCCCTGTCAAATAATACCTGTCCGCCGATGGTAACAAAATCATCATCCTTACCGATATGCAATTTGTATTCGCCATTCAGCGATCCTGTTTTATAACCTTCTGTTACACTTCTCCACTGATCACGATACACCATTTGCAACCGGTAATCACCAGTGAAAATGCCGGCGAGCGCAGGATTTCTTAATAAAGGCGTTTCAAAGAATTGAGAAAAATGAATATCCTGTGCCAGCAAATTCTTTTGCCAGCCCGGAATGAGCAGGATAAGAAGGACCAGATATTTCATTTTTCTATTCATACGCACAGCGGCTATCTTAACAGGGTTACATTTCCTTTTACCGGCACCACGGTATTGTTATCGCATAATATTTCGATGATATAAACATATACATCGGCGCTTGCTTTTTGCCCGTTGATCGTGCCATTCCACCCGAGCGAAGCATTGTTGACGGCAAAATTTCTTCTTTCAAATACGATCTGCCCCCAGCGGTTGAATACGGTCATCGATTTTACATTATACAAACCGGTTCCTCTCGGGTAAAATGTTTCATTCTGTCCATCGCCATTGGGTGAGAAAGTATTCGGGATAAAGAAGTTTTGATTATTGCATAATACCAATACAGTCACACCACCGGAATTCCGGCATCCATGCACATCTTCGATATCTACCTTGTAAGTGGTGGTAAACCTGGGATTCGCTTCCGGGATCGCACAACTGGTGCAACTTAATCTTGTTGCAGGTGTCCATGCATAGGAAGTGATATTGCCGGTATATGTCATCTGCAAAGTAGTGCTGGCTCCGGATATAATGGTAATAGGATCGACCACCGGTGTAGCCGTTGGTTTTGGCACCACGTAAATATTTTTTGTCACCGTATCGCTGCAACCCAGTTTATTCGATGTAATAAGTTGTATGGTATAGTTGCCGGTGTCTTTATACGTGATCACATTGTTTTGCTGATCGGATGATTCTCCATTGCCAAAGTTCCAATGCCAGTTGGTAAGTGTATCGGCTACGGCGGTATTGCCATTGAATGGTTCAGCGATATTCAAACAAATGGTATCCCTGCCTGTAATGGAAGGAACCGGTGTCCTGTACACGTAAACAGTATCTTTATAAGTACTGGTACAATTACTTTGCGTGGTAATGGTCAGCGTTACCGGGTACAGGCCAGGTTGTGTATAGGTATGTGAGGCATCCGTAGTGCCGGCAGTAGCGCCATCTCCAAAATCCCAGACAGTAGAAATGATCGGTTCATTCTTGGTGGTGAAATCGGTGAAGTTGACCGTGCCATTATCGCAGAATTCGTCTATATCCTTTCCGAACAGGGGCACTGCTCCCAATACATCTATTCTCGGGCTGCCATTGATATTCACCTGACAACCGGAAATCGTATCAAGAATGACCAGTACAGGTGTATTGAAACTCGGTCTTGAATAGAAATGAGAGAGTTTTGTCTGCCGGGAAGAATCAATCGTTCCGTCTCCAAAATAAAATATGAATTTAAATCCGGGTGGTACTACCAGGTCAAAATCCATATTGAGCGAATTACAGGCCGTTGTTACAGGCCCATAGTTGATATGCGAATAAGTAGCTGCATTGTATACGGTAACCGATGCATCGGCAGAATCAATACATCCGCCCGGACCTAACAAATAAAGCTTAGGAATATAATGCCCGTAGTTGCCATAGAAATAAGAAGGATTGGGTAAAGTGGATTGTCCGCCATCACCAAAGGCCCAATAGAACGATTCATAATCGGTGCCCTGGAAAAAGAAACTGGTACGCAAAGGTGGACAGATCGTTACCGTATCCTTGATATCGAATGCAGGCTTGGGTTTCCTGATCTTGATATAATTTGTTTTGGTAACGGCATCCGAACAGCCGGCTATATCGGTAATAGTGAGTGATACGGTATACATGGCATCACCATCAGGATAACTGTGCAAAGGATTTTGATCAGTAGAAGTAACTCCATCCCCAAAATTCCAGAGATAACTTAAGCCCGCTCCTGATGAAGTATCGATAAATTGTAAAGGAGCCTGCGGACAATAGAAAGTGTCAGCCTTGAATCCTACAATGGGATTGGTAACCAGCATTTCCGCAGGTAAAGAATAAGTGTCCGTACAACCTGCGGCATCTGTCACTGTCAGTGAAACCGTATAACCACCCAATTGCGTATACTGGTGGGTAAACGGCGGACCGGTAAAACTTTGTTGTGTGCCATCACCAAAATCAAATTTCCAGTTACGGATATTTCCTGCCGGCGTGGAAGCATCGGTAAATACAGTTGTTTTATTGAGACAGCCACCCGGAGTAGCAGGTGCAAAATTGGCAACAGGACCATTTACCACTACGTAATTGTTAACTGTTTTCTGGCTCACACATCCATTATTATCCGTTAATTCAAGTGTAACGGTATAACTGCCGGTGGTGGGTATACTATAAGTAACAGTTCTTCCACCTGGTACATCGTTTCCATCAATGGTCCAGGTATAGAAAGCAATATTTGCCGCATTGCTGCTGATCGCTGTTAATGTAAACGGTTCGTTTTTACAAACAGGGTTGCGGTTAATGGAAAAATCAGCAGGTTCATTTGCCAGTATGATCGTTTGGGTAGTGATATAATCGCAACCGCCATTGGTAACTTTTAAGGTAACGGTATACGTGCCTGGTGCATAATTGACAGGAGGAGGGTTTTGAATATTGGAAGTAAGCCCATTGCCAAAATCCCATTCCCAGCTAAGTGGTGCGAGCGCCGGATCGATAAGACTGCTATCCCTGAATGTAACCTGGTGTGTGGTGCAATTGACACGGTAATTAAAAAGAGCCACAGGTGGGATCACGCGTATTTGTCGTTTTAATGAATCCTTGCATCCATTATTGGTTACGATCAAACGGATCGTCAATAAACCGGTGTCGGTATACACATGTTGCGGGTTTTGTTCGCTGGAAGTAGCTCCATCACCGAAGGTCCATTCCCATTGCACATCGGCGCCGGGTGTGGTAACAGACATATCGGTGAATGCGATCGTATCACGGGCGCAGGTGTTCGAGGGAGCAAAAGAAAAATTGACAATAGGTAATACACCGGTTTTAATGCCGCCGTTAGCAGTTACTGTTTTTGAACAACCACTGGCTGTAGTAACCGTTAACGATACATTGAATGTTCCGGGTGTGTTATAAATATAGGCTGGTGGATTCCTGACATTGAAGGTGGCCCCGGCTTCTCCCAGGTCCCAGTTGTATGTATCGATAGAATCGAGCGTTGAAATATTGGCGAAAGGAGTATAACGAAACGGTACGCAGCCTCCCTGTGGTAAATTAAGATTGATAATGATATCGCGGATTTTGATCAGGTTGGTTTTGGTGATGGTATTGCTGCAGCCGGAAGTGGTCGTAACAGTCAATGTCACCGTATAATTTCCCAATGCAGTATATTGATGTGATGGGTTTTGTTGGGTCGATGTGCCGCCATCACCAAAATCCCATTCCCATTCAACGGCATCTGCTGTAAGATCAGTAAACTGTACTGTAAAAGGCGCTTTGCAGGAAGCACTGTCATCGGCAACAAAATCAACAACCGGTTTATCATTCACCGTAATTGTTTTTTTCACTGAATCGATACAATCTGCATATTGATTGATTAAGGTGACTGTATACGTGCCCGGTGTCAGAAATGTTTTGGAAGGATTGATCTGTGCCGATGTGGTGCCATCACCAAAATTCCAGGTAGCTCCAACCACAGGAGCGGATGAATTATTTTGAAAAGTAACGGGCTGATTCAAACATACATTGATGGGCGCTGTAAAATCAGTGGTCACTGAATTTATAGTCACTGTCTTTGTAATAGTGCCGGAGCAACCCAGATCACTTTGTGCATTCAGGGTGACATTATAGGTGCCGGCAGCAGTATAGATAGCGGTAGGATTAAGCGCTGTTGATGTCTGGCTGTTACCGAAATCCCAGTTGTAAGTGATATTGCCCGGCCCGCTGGATTGATTCTGGAAATTAACGGCAAAAGGCGCCTGGCAGGTAGATGGCTGGGTAAAACTGAAATCGGTAGCGATGCTCGCTACAATACGGATATAAGTACCCGCGGATGCAGTCGTCTTACATCCTGTACTGCTCGTAACGGTAAGCGTGACCGTATAGAATCCCACATTCGTATAGATATTGGTTGGATTTTGCTGGGTAGACGTATTGCCATCCCCAAAATCCCATTCCCAGTTGGTGATCGTACCAACCGGCGTCGTCGAAAGATCGGTAAACTGTATAGCGGCAGGAGCACATGCCAGCCTGAGATTAGCTGTAAAAGCAGCCGAGGGAGCCGGGAAAACGGTGATATAATCGATCTTTTCTACCTGGTCGATACCATTGGCATTCTGCACGACCAGTTTTACTGAATAAGTACCCGGTGCTCCAAAAGTGACAACAGGATTCTGAACATTGGAAAGAGTACCATTGCTGAACTCCCAGTTCCAGGCAGTCGGGCTGCCGGATGATTGATCGGTAAACGTAACAGTAAGGGGAGAACAGCCGGAAGTAACATTGGCCGTAAAATTGGCAACAGGATTTTGCCCAAAAACAGGTACAGTTCCGGTTAAAAAAGCTACGACAATGATTGTCTTCGTAAGAGTATAATAGAATTGGTTTGCCAGTATCAGAAAATTTTACTACCCATCCGGGCGTATACACACAAAAACTGTTCCTCGAAATGTAGTAATGGTACTATTGCAAAAACTAAAAGGAAAGATTTTGAAATAGCTGGCTTACCAGGGGATTGGAATTAAAAATGAAAATAATACAAAATGAAGAAGGGCAGCTTTATAATTTGTCGAGCCGCATGTTTTTTACATCAGTACCAACTGTTTGTGTGGCAACCACGTAACTCCATCCGCTATCGTCGATATGCCAGCTTCCATTGATCAGGCTAAGAGGAGTAGTTGCATTGGTAAAAGAGGCCCAGGTGGTCATGGCATTTACATCCCCATCCCAGGTGCCTGTTTTTTCTACAGTACCGTTATTGATAGCATCGACGGTCCGGTTACTGTAATATTGGAATTTATAGGTAGTGAAATCGGCCGTATGTGAAACGCCGTTGTATACAAAATTGGTAATGGTCCATTGACCGTCGGTCATGGCTTTGACAAGAATATCCTCTTTCTTTTTTTCGATGGCTTTTTTACACCCTGTAATAAGGGTAAGAAGTAATAAAGCAGTAAGGGTTTTCTTCATAGCCGGATTTTATACCCTACAAATTAGAAATTAAACCCAGATAATGCAAGCGTAATTCTGCGGGCTCTCTATGTGAAATCTATGTGTCCTATGTGCCTATGTGGTAAGACTACGCAATTCTGTTGTAGTTCTATGACCGATTGGCGTAGGTTCACCACATAGGCACATAGGACACATAGATTTGAGCAGGAAACTTATTTTTCAGGAAAATTCTTGTCGGCCTTTATCTCGTTGATCTGTTGCGTATGGCGGTTACTATGAGCTGATACGAAGAGCAGAAACTGGTACCCGTCGATCGATCCGAAAGGCAATTGGATAAAATGATCCCGCAGATCCTCGGTAGTTGATTTGGCGTATTTGATGCGCTCATTGCGCGCCGCTTTAAAGATGGCGATGGCTTCAGTCGTATTCTGCCAGGTGGCTTTTTCAGGCTTTAGCATTTCAGGTGCCTGTTGCTTATTGGTCCTGTTCTCTACCATTTTGATAAGATCTTCATCAGATACCTTTACCTCTGACCGTTTTTCAGGAGTAGCGGGTTCTTTCATCGCAGCATCCAACATACCCCATAGATTTTGCTCTGCCAGCGTAATATGACTTATACATTCATTGATGCTCCAGCGATCAGGAGCAGCCTTGAAATTAAGCTGTGCCTCGGAAAGACCTTTGATGGATTTCAACAGGTCGCTCTTGGTATCCTTTAAAATTGTTACAGCTGTTTTTCGCTCCGGATTGGTGAGCGATGAATCTTTGAATGTTCCCGCAAGTCCTGTTATGACAAGCAAGGTTAACAGGAAACGGCCTTTTGTTCTTTTCAGCATGTTCTCTTAGTTGGTTTGAAAAAATAAGATGCATTAGCTGACAGAGGGTGGAAGAACCGGGTCAAATATAGGATTTTCCGGGTAACCCATCATTTCAGGGGCCTTTTTTTGACCATGCCACCCTTGGTGTCCCGGATACTGTGCATGACGACAAATGCATGGGGATCGATTTTCTCTATTTCGGTGGTTAACCGGTTGATCTCCAGCCGGGTAATGACTGTAAAAAGTATATCCGATGCCGCATAATTTTCTCCCCGTTTTCCAAACCCTTTTTTGCCGGCGAAGATGGTCAGACCACGACCCATTTTTTCTTTGATAAATGTGCCGATCTCCTCGTTCCGGTGCGAAATGATTGTCACGCCGGTAAACTCTTCCACTCCTTCCAGGATAAAATCAACGGTTTTGGAAGCGGCTAAATAAGTCAGTATCGCATACAGCGCCACTTCAGGGGTCAGTAAATAAGCGGCGACGGAGAAAATAACAATATTGAAGATCATGATGAAATCACCTACACTCGGACTTTGTTTACGGCTAAGAAAGATGGCCAGGATCTCGGTACCATCGATCACAGCCCCGCCCCGGATACTAAGACCGATACCAGCTCCTAAAAAGAAGCCACCGAATACAGCGATCAGTAATTTATCATTGGTGACAACAGGATACGGAATAAACGCGACCGCTAATGCCAGCAATGTAATCGCTACTATACTACGGATGCTGAACCATTTGCTGATCTGTTGCCATCCCAATAAAATAAAAGGAATATTGATCAGGATGATCATCGGTGCCAGGGGTAAATGTGTTTTGGCATTGATCAAAAGAGAAATACCGGTTACACCGCCATCGATAAATCCATTCGGCATTAAAAAACCTTTCAATCCAAACCCGGCCGATGCCACACCACACAAGACAAACAGGATGCTGCGAAGAGTACCGATGGTGGACCTCTTTCTATGCATCGATTGCTTGGCCTTGCGGTAGCGGCTTGTGGTTTTGTTTTCCGTTACACCAGCTATCGATTTACTGTTTTTCCAGAGAAGATCTAAAAATCGTGAAGCCATAGTTTCAAAGATACTTTATTACGGGGAGGTAATGATATAGAACACGGATGTAAAGTGAATGGTTGGAGTAATTTAACTTATTGGATTGTGATAATCTTTAGCCAGTCAGCTAATGATATAGAACACGGATGAAACAGAGTGGATGGATATTAAATGGATTTATTTTCTTTATATCCATCCAATCCTTTCATCCGTGTTCCCAATCATCACTTTCAATCGTCAAAGTATTTACCAGCCAAAACAAATCCCCTTTACATCCGTCCATCCAATTCTATCCGTGTTCTATATCATTAGCCAACTGATTACCGACTGCCACAATCAAATCCCTCCAATCCCCTCAAACCAAAAGCAGCAGATGATTTCTAACTGCTAATACTTAACTTGCTATGCAACTTCCTGTGATAAAACAATACTTCATTATCAAAAACAATGAAATGTATATTTCCGAAATAATATCTTTTCTTGAATCACTGGCTCACCCTTCCCTGCAGGAAAGCTATGATAACGCAGGACTGATCACCGGCAACAAGACCTGGGATTGCAAAGGCATCATCTGTTCACTCGATGTAACGGAAGAAGTCGTACAGGAAGCGATACAGAAAAAATGTAATCTCATCGTCGCTCATCACCCGGTGATCTTTAAAGGACTGAAAAAGATCAATGGCGATAGTTATGTGGAACGGGTGATCATTGCCGCCATTAAAAACGATATCGCTATCTATGCCATTCATACCAACCTGGATAATATGTCGGATGGAGTGAATGGAAAAATCGCCCAGCTACTCGGTCTGCAAAACACAAGTATTCTTTCCGGAAAACCAGGTTCGCTTAAAAAGCTCTTCATCTTTGCTCCGGCTGATAAAGCAGGTATAGTGCGCGATGCGCTCTTTGCAGCAGGTGGCGGACAGATCGGTAATTACTCCGAATGCAGTTTCAATACAACAGGCACCGGCACATTCAAAGCTGGTAACGGCGCCGACCCCTATGTGGGCAAACAGGGGGAAAGACACGAGGAAAATGAAATTAAAATAGAACTGGTCTTCCCATCCTTCCTGGAACGGAAAATAGTGGCGGCCCTGAAATCAGCTCATCCTTACGAGGAAGTGGCTTTCGATGTGGTAAACCTCTCCAATTCCCACCCGGGCATTGGTGCGGGTCTTTGCGGGGAGCTGCCGGCCGCAATGACCGAAAAAGAATTCCTGTCGAAGCTGAAGGCAGTTTTCGGACTTACAGTGATCCGCCATAGCTCATTTACCAGTAAACCCGTTAGAAAGGTAGCTGTTTGCGGCGGAGCAGGTAGTTTTTTGATTTCCAGTGCATTAGCGGCAGGAGCTGACTTCTATGTAACCGCAGATATGAAATACCATGAATTCTTTGATGCCGGGAAACGGATGATGATCGCCGATATCGGTCATTATGAAAGCGAACAATTCACCATCGACCTGCTGGCTGAGCATTTGCTCCAAAAATTTCCTACCTTTGCCGTCCTTAAAACAGGCGTGAAAACCAACCCCGTAAACTATTTTGTCTGAAAATCGTTTATAATAAGTTGGCCCGGTCACAAACATCAAAACTCAAACATCAAACGCGAAAATGGCACACGTAAAAGAATTTTCTGTAGAAGAGAAACTCACTGCATTAGTTACCCTTCAAAAGATCGAGAGCAAGCTCGATGAGATCCGGATTCTGAAAGGAGAGCTTCCTATGGAAGTGGCTGATCTCGAAGATGAGATCCAGGGGTTACACTCCCGCCAGATGCGGATTGAAGAAGAGATCAATGGTGTGACAGATTTTATCGAACAGCGCAAGGAAGCGATCAAAGAAGCACAGGCGCTGGTGAAGAAATACGAAAAACAAAGCAGCAACGTAAAGAACAACCGGGAGTTCGAAGCGATCAACAAAGAAGTGGAAATGCAGCAGCTCGAAGTAAAGCTGGCTGAAAAACATATCAAAGATGCTACCGAAGAGATCGCTGAAAAAGCAGTGCTTCTCGAAAAAGCAAAAAAGAATATCACGAATAAAGAAGCAGTACTGGCTACCAAAAAAGGTGAACTCGAAAAGATCATCGCTGCCAACGAAAAAGAAGAAAAACATTTTAATAAAGAAGCGGCTGAAGCCAAACAGCATGTGGATCCCCGTCTCTTAGCCAGCTATGAAAAAATCCGCCAGAGCTATCGCAACGGTCTTGCTGTAGTACCGGTAGAAAGAGATGCCTGCGGAGGTTGTTTCAATTCGATCCCGCCGCAAAAACAAAGTGAGATCAAACAACACAAGAAAGTAATGATCTGCGAAAACTGCGGCCGTATCCTCGTTGATGAGGGTCTTGCAGCAGCAGTAGAAGTGAAATAAAGTTTTTTATATAGTATTGAAAGGCTGTCCTGGTTGGGACAGCTTTTTTTTACCACTGACTGAAACCAGGAACCTCTCTATTAACATCCTTTTCCGGATATCATTCTCACACCGGCAATGCTGCTTATAATTTCTATCGTGTTTTACCAATAATTTCCGGTGGAATAAACGCGGGATAATTTTCCGGTAATTATATTTTTCGTTTGCCAATTCCGGTTAATTTGCAGCATGCTAAGCCGGCTTTCCATACAGAACTATGCAATCATCGATTCGCTGGAGATCAATTTTTCAGAGAAACTGAATATCATTACCGGGGAGACCGGTGCCGGTAAATCAATTATCGTGGGTGCATTGGGACTGATACTCGGTGAGCGCGCTGATAGCAGTGTATTAGCCGGCAAGGAAAAGAAATGCATTATCGAAGGGGTATTCAAACCCGGTAAGAAAAAAGCAGTCAGCCAGTTTCTTTCATTACATGAACTGGACGAACAGGATGATCTTACCATCCGCCGTGAAATAGGAACCAATGGCAAATCACGCGCTTTTATCAATGATACACCTGTTTCCCTTTCACAATTAAATGAATTAGGTGGCTTGCTGGTCGATCTTCACCAGCAATTCGATACCCTGTCGCTGGGTAAAAACGATTTCCAGCGTGAAGTAGTGGATGCACTGGCAGCACACAGCGAATTGCTGGGTACTTATCAGTCATTATTTAAAAAATGGCAGGAAACACAGCACGAGTGGGAAGTGCTGAAAGAGCAAAAGCTTTCCTTCGATAAAGAATATGATTATAACCAGTTCCTGTTTACAGAACTTGACGAAGCAGGATTTAAAGAAAACGAACTGGAACAGATCGATACAGATCTTAAACTGATGAGCCATGCCGAAGGTATCAAGTCCACACTCGATAGCGTGAATTACGCACTCGAAGAAAGCGATTCACCGATCGTGCAGCAGTTAAAGAGCTTATTGAATCAATTGCATCCTTATTCTTCCTATCATGCCGGGTTGCCGCCATTGGTAGAACGGTTGCAATCGGCCCAGGCAGAATTGCAGGATATAGCCGGCGAACTAAACCATCTGTCATCGCATATCAACTATGATCCTGAAAAGATCGAGCAGATGAATGAACGCTTATCATTGGGATATAAACTGCAAAAAAAGCATGGCGTAAAAACAACCGCAGAGTTAATACAGATAAAGGAAGATCTTGAAAAAAAGCTGCAGGCCGTATTGCAGATCGATGAACAGATACAGCAGAAAGAAAAGCAAGCCGGTAAACTATTGGAAGAAATAAAAAAAATAGCAGCTTCCATCTCTGCAGGCAGGACCAAACAGATCAAACCATTGGAAACAAAGGTCAATAAATTGCTCACGCAGGTGGGAATGCCGAATGCGATATTGAAAGCAGAAATAAAACCGGCGCCATTGAATGCCTATGGCAGTGATACCATCGAATTTTTATTTGATGCCAATAAAAGCGGGCAGTTTCAGCCGGTAGGAAAAGTAGCGAGCGGGGGAGAACTGAGCCGCCTTATGCTTTCCGTAAAATCATTAGTGGCTCAATCGATAGACCTGCCCACACTTATCTTTGATGAGATCGATACCGGTATTTCTGGCGAAGCTGCCAAGCAGGTGGGCATCATCATGAAGGAACTGGCGGTAAAAAGACAGGTCATTTCCATTACCCATCAACCACAGATCGCCGGCAAAGCCGATGCTCATTTCTTTGTATATAAAGAGATCGTAAAGGATAGTGTAAAAACAAATATCCGCCAGCTAACAATCGAAGAAAGAATTACCACTATTGCCAAAATGCTCAGCGGGGAAAAACCGACTGCTGCTGCTTTGGAAAATGCAAGAGAGATGGTGAGGAATTAGAGGGATGATGTGTTGATTTGATAATTTGGAGATGTGTCGATTTGGAAATGTGTTGATTTGGTGATGTGCAAATGGCAATCTTATATTATCGGCCAGTCTATCAGGATTTCATCATCACATCCTCAAATCGGCACATTTCCAAATCATCAAATCTCCAAATCACCAAATCAATCCATGAAACTAAGGAACCTCTCCATACTGCTTATTCTTATCGCATCGCTGGTCCCTGTTTATTTATCGGTTAAATACCTTCAAAAGATCATACGGCCGCGTGAATCGTTTGGCCGTTTACTGTTATACCTGGCTTCGGCATTGATCATCGTATTTGTATTTACTTTCCTGGTTGTTTTTATAATCAGGAAGCTGTTTCCACTGCCTTCACAATAACTTCTTATTTTTATTGCTACAAAAAACATTCTATGGCTAACAATTTACTGAAAGGAAAGAAAGGAATCATCTTCGGGGCGCTGGACGAAAAATCCATTGCCTGGAAAACAGCGCTGAAATGTTATGAAGAAGGCGCACAGATCGTATTGTCCAATGCACCCGTAGCCCTGCGGATGGGTGAGATCAATAAGCTGTCTGAGCAGTGTGGTAATGCTCCCGTAATCGGCGCCGATGTAACCAATATGGATGACCTGAAGAACCTGTTTGAAAAAGCCACCGAACATTTTGGTGGCAAGATCGATTTCATCCTTCACTCGATTGGTATGAGCCTGAACGTGCGCAAAGGCAAACATTACACGGAAATGGATTATACCTGGAACCAGAAAACACTTGATATTTCTTCCATGAGCCTGCATAAAGTGCTTCGTACGGCCTGGGACATGGATGCATTGAACGAATGGGCCAGTGTAGTAGCGCTTACCTATATCGCTGCACAACGCGTGTTCCCGGATTATAATGAAATGGCAGATGCCAAAGCGCTTTTGGAAAGTGTTACGCGGATGTTCGGCTACTATTATGGGGTAAAGAAAAAAGTAAGGGTGAATACGGTTTCACAATCACCAACCCGCACAACGGCCGGTAGTGGTGTTAAAGGATTCGATGGATTTATCAATTATGCAGAAGCCATGAGCCCATTGGGAAATGCTTCAGGAGAAGATTGCGCTAATTTCTGTGTAATGATGTTCAGTGATTTCACCCGTATGGTCACGATGCAGAATCTCTTTCACGATGGTGGCTTCAGTTTTACAGGAGTAACGCCGAAAGTAATCGAGCAAATGGAGAAATAATTTCCATACAGATAATATAAACGAAGAAAGCCTCCCTGTACAAGGAGGCTTTCTTCGTTATAAGAAGTAACAGAATTTGCCGGCTTTATGATGCCGGTAAATGGCTAGTACTCATCTTCATTAAAAAGGAAATCATCCTGGGTAGGATAATCAGGCCAGATGTCTTCGATCGTTTCGTATACATCGCCTTCGTCTTCTAATTCCTGCAGGTTCTCAACCACTTCAATAGGTGCGCCCGAGCGGATCGAATAATCGATCAGTTCATCTTTTGTAGCAGGCCAGGGTGCATCTTCCAGGTAGGAGGCCAGTTCTAAGGTCCAAAACATGTTTCAAAAAGGGTTTATTGTTTAGGGTCAGTGTGCTTTATCCGGTTATCTCTTTACCCTTAAATTTCCGCAAAAGTAGCTTTATTAACGAATTTTCCAAATCCTTAGTTGTCCCCCTATATTTGAATGATTTCTTAAAAATTGCTGAGACCATCAGGGATAGGTTTTGCCGGTGGGTCGCTTTTAAGGATATTTACCATCTAAAACAGGCTTTCACGGATGATTACAGGAAAAAATATCTATAAACGCTATGACAAGGTAGAAGTTCTGAAAGGGGTCGATATTGAGATAAAAAAAGGAGAAGTGGCTTCTATTGTTGGTCCATCAGGCTCCGGGAAAAGCACCCTGTTGCACATATTAGGCACTCTCGATAAAGCCGACCAGGGCACGGTGAGTATGAATGATACGGGTCTTCATTCACTTAGTGATAAAAAGCTCGCCGCATTCCGTAACCGCCATATTGGGTTTGTATTCCAGTTTCATCATCTTTTGCCTGAATTTACTGCGCTGGAGAACGTTTGTATTCCCGGCTGGCTGGCCAATCGCCCCAAAAATGAAGTAAAAGAAGAAGCGGTCCGTCTGCTCGGGATGTTCGGGCTGTCTGAACGTACGGAAAATAAACCTAACCAGTTGAGTGGTGGTGAACAGCAACGGGTGGCAGTAGCAAGAGCGCTGATCAACCGGCCCGATATTGTTTTTGCAGATGAACCAACCGGAAATCTCGATTCAGCCAATGCCAGGGAACTGCATCGTTTGTTTTTTGAACTGCGGGATAAATTCAATCAAACCTTTCTGATCGTTACCCACAATGAAGAGCTGGCTCAGCTAAGCGACCGTGTATTTTATATGAAAGATGGAAAAATTGTGCTCCCGGCTGAAAAGTAAAAACTACTTGTTGAGAAGGTTTGGATTTGTATTCCTGGTGAGTGGATTAACTATTTCGGAAGATAATGATATGGAACACGGATGGAATTGGATGGATATAAAATGGATGGTTTGCAGGATTAAGTTTATTTGATTGTGGCAGTCTTTAGTCAGTTGGCTGATGATATAGAACACGGATGAAACAGATTGGATGGATATAAATGGATCTGTTTTCTTTATTTAGTTATATAAAAACGGGTCTGCTTAATTAAGTGTGTCATTTTTTAATAATCGTTCTCCAAAATAGATAT
>CAMLGR010000120.1 GCA_946479615.1 uncultured Bacteroidota bacterium
GGATCGATCCTTCCTTTCGGTCCGGAACTGCAATACACAACCGAGAAAAAAGCAGATACCATCTCCTTATATGTATATGCGGGTAAAGATGGTTCCTTCAAATTATATGAAGATGAAGGGCTGAATTACAATTATGAGAAAGGTATTTATGCAACGATTTCATTTACCTATTCGGAAAAAGATAAAACATTGACGATCGGTGAAAGACAGGGAAAATTTCCGGGTATGCTGACTAAACGCTATTTCCGGGTGAAATATATCAATCGTGAAAAGGCGGGTGCTTTGTCGTGGGATAGCAAGGAAGGAAAACTGGTAAAATATTCCGGCAGTAAACAAACAGTTTCATTATTGTAAGTGGTATGTGTTGGCATAAGCAAAGGCTTGCATAACGATTTTTAATATATAAAAAGCCATAGATCATTCAGTCATCGATAAAAGATGATTCGATCAATGGTATAACGATTTCTCAGGTCTCAATGCAATGGTAACAGCAGCCCGTTTTTACGGGCTGCTCTCTTTAAAAAAGATCTTTTGCCGGGAAGAAGGAAGGACGATAAGGGTTACCTTTCCGTCTGACTGCCTCCCGGCAATTTTAACTACTTGAAATATACTATATGAATAAGTGCAGGATAGCATGGCTGATCTTAATTTGTTGCTGCCAAACCATCATTGGCTTTTCACAAAGCCCCGGTTTCTTTTTAGATGACTGGCAACCTAAATCCATTACTGTTACTGATTTCACAGATGCTGTTAAACCATCGGCAGCAGCAGGCGTAACGGTTACTGTCAATACTACAGATACTATCACCAAAGTTTCGAAATACCTTTTTGGTAATAACAGTAATACATGGATCGGGCAGTTGATAACTGAAACGGATCTCGTCAATAACCTGACCAACCTCAAGCCCAATATCATTCGCGCACCGGGTGGAAGTATCAGCGATGTATATTTTTTTAATGCACAGGCCGACCAGCCTCCTGCCGATGCACCTGATAGCCTGGTTGATCTCAATGGGGTGAAATCAAAAGCCGGCTTCTGGTATGGAAAGAATACCGCTGCCTGGACACAGTCGCTGGATAATTATTATGCCTTATTGCAACAAACCAATAGCAAGGGCATCATCACGGTCAACTATGCGTATGCACGTTATGGAAGAAGTGCTGACCCTGTAGCTACTGCTGCACATCTTGCAGCTGATTGGGTACGTTATGACAATGGCCGAACCAAATTCTGGGAGATCGGTAATGAAAACTTTGGTTCCTGGGAAGCCAGTTATCGCATCGATGTAACAAAGAACCAGGATGGGCAACCCGAGATCATGACCGGCTCCTTATACGGACAACATTTTAAAGTATTTGCCGATTCCATGAGAGCAGCGGCTGCATCGATAGGCGCTACTATTTATATTGGAGCGCAACTGGTAGAACATACACCGGCCAGTTGGGAAGATGCAAATACTAAAAACTGGAACAGTGGTGTGATACCACAGGTGAATGGCAAAGCAGATTTTTATATTGTTCATAGTTATTATACGCCTTATCTTACCAATGCCAGTGCAGCGGAGATCCTGGCTACTGCTACCAGCAATACACAAACGATCATGAACTATGTTACGCAGAATATCCCGGCGAATGGCGGTAGCATAAAACCCATTGCGATGACGGAATTCAATATCTTCTCTACCGGTTCCATGCAACAGGTCTCGCATATCAATGGTATGCATGCAGCGATCGCTATTTCTGAAATGATGAAAACGAAATTCGGAGAGGCAACACGCTGGGACCTGGCAAATGCCTGGGAAAGCGGGAATGATCATGGATTGTTCAATGCCGGTGATGAGCCTGGGGGCATTCCCAAATGGAACCCGAGACCCACTTTTTATCACCTGTACTATTTGCAAAAATATTGTGGCGATAATCTGGTGACTTCATCAGTAACAGGATCCACAGATATTCTTAGTTATGCCACTTTATTCAGCAGCGGGCAGGCAGGTGTCACCTTGTTCAATAAGGGGGTGCTCAGCCAGGTAGTAAAAATCAATTTCCAGAATTTCACTACCGGCGATCGCTACTACTGGTATACATTAACGGGTGGAGGAGATAATGGCGAATTCTCAAGACAGGTAATGGTAAATGGCGTAGGTCCTACAATTGCCAGCGGCGGACCATTAGGGTATGCAACGTTGAAACCCTATTCATCCACCGGTAACAATGATATTAAAATAACTGTACCACCCCGCGCTGCAGTGTATATGCTGGTGGAAAGGGGTACAGCGGTAACAGGTGTCAATGATATCGATCCTTCGGGTAAACTGGTGCAATTGCTGAATAACCCGTCTGCGAATGGAAGTTTTTCATTGAAGTTAAATGGATTCACAGGAGCCGATCGTTTTGAAATGAATGTAGTGGATGCAGCGGGCAAGATCATTTATACGGAAAATTTCAATGGTGCTGCTATCGTTCATTTCAACAGAAATCTTTCTGCTGGTCTTTATCTTATTAAAATACAAACTAAAAAAGGTGTTACCTGCAAAAAGCTGGTAGTCCAATAGATCTTCTCCGCGGCCCTCTGTGGCTCTCTGCGTATAACTCAAGGAGTAAAGATTCTGATTAAAGTCTTATTCAGAATCTTTCTTACAAGAATTATACGCAGAGAGCCACAGAGGAGACACAGGGAACCACGGGGTTTTTGTTAAATCAATATATCAGGAATGAAATACTTTTTTCTCAGCTTGTTGTTGCTGATAACAACAGCTTCTTTACTGGCACAGCCAAAAACAAGACAATCCTTCAATGCCAACTGGAAATTCTATCTCGGTGATGAGAAAGGTGCAGAACAACCTTCATTCGCCGATGCTTCCTGGCGCAACCTCAGCCTGCCGCATGACTGGAGCATCGAACTTCCGTTTGATAAAACCAGTCCTACCGGTACAGGCGGCGGCGCTTTGCGTGGGGGAATCGGCTGGTATCGTAAAACATTTACTATGCCTGCTTCGGTTGCCGGAAAGTATATCAGCATAACTTTCGATGGTGCCTACCGCAACAGTGAAGTATGGATCAATGGAACATCGTTAGGGAAACGTCCTAATGGATATATTTCTTTTCAATACAATCTTACCCCTTACCTGAAACTGGGTGCAACGAATGTAATAGCCGTGAGAGTGGATAATTCCGATCAACCCAATTCAAGATGGTATTCCGGTTCGGGTATCTATCGCAATACATGGCTCACTATTACGGATAAAACACATATAGGGTATAATGGTACTTTCTTTAGTACGCCCGATGTAAGCAGCAGACGGGCGACCATTAAAGGAGCGGTCATTGTTGATAATACAGCTGGTGCCAGTAAAACGATCAACCTGCAAACAAGAATAGTAGATGCTGCCGGTAAAACAGTAGCTACTGTATCCGGCACAGAAAATATAGCTGCCGGTGAATCCAGAACCATCGGTCAGCAACTGCAGGTAATAAGTCCTGTGCTTTGGTCATTGAGCCGCCCTTATTTATACAAGGCCATTACTACGATAAAAGAAAATGGAAAATTGCTGGATGAATATCATACCTCTATTGGTATTCGTTCTTTTGTATTTGATGTTGACAAAGGATTTATTTTAAATGGAAAACATGAAAAGATCAGGGGTGTATGTGATCACCATGACCTGGGATGTTTGGGTACGGCTATCAATCGCAGAGCATTGCAACGGCAGCTTGAACTGTTAAAAGGAATGGGTTGTAATGCAATCCGCACTTCTCATAATCCACCTGCCCCGGAATTACTGGACCTCGCCGATGAAATGGGTTTTGTGATTATGGATGAAGCGTTTGATATGTGGAAACGGGAAAAGACAAAATATGATTATCATCTCTATTGGGATGAATGGCATAAAAAAGATTTGGAGGACCAGATCATACGCGACCGCAACCATCCTTCTGTTTTTATCTGGAGTGTGGGTAATGAAATAGGAGAGCAATGGACAAAGGATGAAGAAGCTCCGCAAGTCAAAGCGATGGTAAAGGACCTGGTTGATATTGTAAAAGGATTGGACAACAGCCGTCCTACGGTAACGGCAAATAATGATATCGCCGCTTCCAACAGGATTTTACAATCACAGGAACTGGATATGATCGGGTATAACTATAATCATACACAATGGACAAGCGATAGCGTTTTTAAACGCTGGGGGCGCAAACCATTTATCATTACTGAATCCGTATCGGCATTGCAAACAAGAGGGCATTATGATATGCCCAGCGATAGTATCCGCCGCTGGCCGGTTCGTTGGGATAAACCATTGACGACCGGCAATCCTGATACGACCTGTTCGGCCTATGATAATTGTTCTGCTCCCTGGGGATCAACACATGAAGAAACGCTGAAAGTGTTTGAAAAATATGATCATATCTCGGGTATGTTTATCTGGACAGGATTCGATTATATCGGTGAGCCCACGCCGTATGAATGGCCGGCACGAAGCTCTTATTTCGGGATCATCGACCTGGCAGGTTTTCCAAAAGATGTTTATTATATGTACCAGAGTGTATGGACGGATAAACCCGTGTTGCATATTTTACCACACTGGAACTCTCCTGCAGGGGTCAGTACCGGTGACCCGGTAGATGTATGGGTGTATTATAATAATGCAGATGAGGTAGAACTTTTTGTGAACGGGAAATCAACAGGTATAAAAAAGAAGACAGGTGATGACCTGCATATTATGTGGCGTGTGCCGTATGCGCCGGGTGTGGTTAAAGCAGTATCGCGTAAGAATGGAAAAATTGTTTTAACCAGGGAAATAAAAACAGCGGGCGCTGCTGCTAAAATAATCTTGGAAACAGATCGCAAATCGATCAGCGGGCCAGATGATCTTGCTTTTGTTACAGTGAAAATCACTGATAAAGATGGCAACCTCGTACCGGATGCAGCCAATCTTGTTCAGTTTACTGTAACAGGCGGTCATATTGCCGGGGTAGATAATGGAAGCCAAACAAGCATGGAATCTTTCAGGGATGATAAACGAAAAGCATTCAATGGTCTTTGCCTGGCAGTTGTAAGATCCGACAGAAAATCACCGGTGATTACTTTAAAAGCAACAGCGGAAGGATTGACTGCTGCTGCTATCAGCATCACAACAAAATAAAACACTACATTTTACGGTAGAAAAACATTTATAAGCGAGGGAAATCCCATGGTAGCTTAGGGTAATTTTATTTATTTCAAATCATGGAAATAAATAAAATAACGTCAATAATAATTGGATGCGTTATCCGTGTGCATAAAGTACTGGGGCCAGGATTGTTGGAATCTACTTATTCTGTTTGTATGAATTAGAGCAAATGGGGCTACAGGTCCAACAAGAGCTTTCACTTCCGCTTATATATAAAGAAGTGCAAATGGATATAGGTTACAGGCTTGATATGCTGGTAGAAAGGAATGTAGTAGTAGAAGTAAAATCAGTGGAAGCCTTACGTGATGTGCATACATCCCAGGTGCTCACTTATTTAAAATTGTCCAATGCTCAAATAGGATTACTGATCAATTTCAATGAACATAAATTAGTTAATGGCATAAAACGATTGATCAGGAAGGATTAAGCCTCCGTGGCCCTCTGTGTCTCCTTTGTGGCTCTCTGCGTATAACTCCTGGAGTAAGATTCTGATTAAAGCCTTATTTAGAATCTCTCTTACAAGAATTATACGCAGAGAGCCACAAAGGAGACACAGAGGGCCACAGAGTTAGGCCATTTCGACTTGCTTCTCGGGAAGGCCAAAGATGAACGTAGAGCCTTCATTGAGCACACTCTTCGCTGTAATAAAGCCCTTATGTTTTTCAATGATCTTTTTACAGATAGACAATCCTACACCGGTGCCTTCAAAATCGTGGTAACTATGTAATCTTTTAAACACCATGAAAATATCATCGGTGTATTGTTCATCGAAGCCTATCCCGTTATCGGTGACGCTGATCTTGTAAAAATCACTTTCCGCCGGCTGACCATTTATCATTTTCATATCAGCCTGGTCCACTTTCTCTGCCTGGATCCTGATCACCGGGCTCACTGATTTTTTCCGGAACTTCACCGCATTGCCGATCAGGTTATAAAACAATTGCTGCATCAGGCTGGGCACCGCCCATACAACCGGTAAACGATCATATTCGATAACAGCACCACTTTTCTCGATCTCTATTTCCAGTTCACTCAATGCTTCCTTCACCAATACATTCAAATCAGTTTCTTTGAAATCAGAAGAACTCATGGAATGGCGCGAAAAACTCAGCAAATCGTTGATCAATGACTGCATCCGTTGCGAAGAACGGATGATCTTGTTGAAATACTTTTCTGTTTCGGGGTCCTGCTGGTCTTTCATCAATATCTTATCGCTGAACACCATGATCTTCCGCAGCGGTTCCTGCAGATCATGCGAGGCCATATAGGCAAACTGGTCCAGCTCTTCATTGACTGTTTTTAAGTGAGTGATATTTTCTACCAGTTGCGTATTGAGCTTGTTGATCTTTTCTTCATTGATCTTTCGTTCATCGATCTCTTTTTGCAGGGAACGGTTCACTTGTCGCAGTTTCTGTTCCTGTTCCAGTAATTGTTTATTCTTCCGGTATAACTCCACGAATACGGCCACTTTCATACGAAGCAATTGCGGATTGATGGGCTTATAAATATAATCCACGCCGCCCATCCGGTAGCCTTTAAAAATATATTCATCGCCATAATCATGTGCGGTGATAAAAATGATCGGTATTGTTTTTAACTTATCCCGTTCATAAATGATCGTAGCCGTTTCGAATCCATTCAGATCGGGCATCTGTACATCCATCAGGATAAGCGAGAAATCATGCTGCTGTAATAATACCTTCAGCGCCGCCCTTCCTGAATTGGCCTTGATAATAGTATAATTATCTTTTTCAAGTATGGTCTCTATAGAAAACAGGTTATCCTCCCTGTCGTCCACGACCAGGATCTTGATATCCTGTTTTTCCAGTAAATATTCTGTGCCTGTAATTTCCATTGCTGCCTTTTTAACCCGCCTATGTGAAACCTATGTTCCTATGTTTCTATGTGGTAAAGATTACGCAATGCTGTGATAGTACTATAACCGACTGGCGTAAGCTCACCACATAGGAACATAGGTTTTACATAGAATACTTTTATTTGAATATTGACATTATTTATACAACCAAACTCTCATTAGCGATAACAACTGATCGATCTTCACAGGTTTGGTTATATAATCCGAAGCGCCTGCTTCGATACATTTTTCCCTGTCACCCTTCATCGCCTTGGCGGTTACAGCAATGATAGGCAGGGCTGAATTTTTATGTTCGCGACGGATCTTCTGCGTGGTCTCATATCCATCCATTTCCGGCATCATGATATCCATCAGTACCATATCGATATCTTTGTTCTCATCCAGGATATACATGGCTTCCTGCCCGCTTTCTGCTGTGATCGTACGGATATTATATCTTTCAAACGCCGTGGTCAGGGCAAACAGGTTGCGTACATCATCATCCACAACAAGGATTTTCTTATTCGTCAGCACGTCGTTACGGGAACGCAGGTCCTCGATCAGCTTGCGCTTTTCCGGTAACAACTGCTTGTGATCGATATGCAATAACATCACTACTTCATCCAGCAAAAGATCCAGCGAAGTGACGTCTTTCAGCAAGATACGGTTTGAATACTGTTTCAGTTGTGTTCTCTCTTTCGGAGAAAAATCACGGGCCGAATAGATCAATACCGGTGTTGTTTGCAGTTTGCTGATATGACTGATCTCTGTTACCAGTTCCAATCCGCCGATATCAGGCAACATATAATCAACGATCACGCAATCGTATTCTTTTTCCTTAAGCGATTGCAATGCCTGTAAACCTGAAGAAACAATTTCTATATCGATCATTTCACCATTGTCCAGCATTCTTGCCACCTGTGAAGAATCCAGTTCATTGTCTTCGACTACTAAAAGACGTTTGCGTTTTATTTCATTGTAATCGTAAATATCCTCGAACAGGGCATGCAATGCATCTGTGTTCAGGGGTTTGAGGTGGAAGCTTCGTGCACCGCGGTGCATTGCCAGCAAACGGTTCTCTTCACCCGATATCAGGTGCACAGGAATATGCCGGAAATTAATATCATTCTTAAACAGATCGAGAATACGCCAGCCACTTCCATCAGGGAGTTTTACATCCAGCGTCACTGCAATCGGGTTGTATTTGTTGACAAGATCAAATACATTCCCAAAATTTGTCGCCACAACCGCTTTCAGATTGGTCTCATGTGCTTTCTCGATCATGATCTTTCCAAAACGTACATCATCTTCAATGATCAGCACCACTTTATCGCCGGCGCTGACAATATTCCGGTCATCACCGATCTCATTGATGATTTCATTCAATGCATCCAGATCCTTGGTTTCATTCACTTTGATCGTTGGTACGGATTGCAGCACGATATTCTTTTCCGATCCTTCCGCCAGTTTATATTCACTGACGGTGAGATTGCTTTGCTTTTCACGCTTGGCCACAGCAGGATTATAATCGATCGGCAGGAACAGGGTAAAGGTACTTCCACGACCTGCTTCACTTTGCAATTCAATAGAACCACCTAACAGATCTGCCAAACCACGACTGATCGAAAGCCCCAACCCGGTTCCACCATACTTGCGGCTCGTAGAACCTTCGGCCTGCTGGAAGGCTTCAAAGATGATATTCTGTTTGTCTTTGGAAATACCGATACCTGTATCCTTTATCTCGAAAGCCACGACCTTTTTCGCATTTTCAAGGCTTGGATTATTTTGTTTCCAGTTATGATTCGCTTCATAGATCCTGAACTTCACTTCTCCTTTTTCTGTAAACTTGAACGCATTGGATAAAAGGTTCTTTAAGATTTGGTTCAACCGCTGCGCATCCGTTTCCAGGCTATGCGGAAGCTGTTCATCCAGTTCGATACTGAAACGGAGATTTTTATTTTCAGAAATGTGTTTGAACGTTGTTTCCACGAACGAAGTGATATCGTGAAACTGCAGCTTGACGAAGTCGGTAGAGATATAACCGGATTCGATCTTCGACAGGTCAAGGATATCATTGATCAGCTGGATCAGGTCGTCTCCGCAACTATGGATCGTTTTTGCATAGCTGATCTGTTTGGAATTAAGGTTGCCATCATGGTTCTCGTACAACTGCTGGGCAAGGATCAGCAACGAGTTCAAAGGCGTACGCAACTCATGCGACATATTCGCAAGGAACTCTGATTTATACTTCGAGGTCAGTTGTAACTGTTCTGCTTTTTCTTCGAGTGACAACCTTGCTTCTTCCACCTCCTTATTTTTATTTTCCACTTCCTCTTTTTGTTTTACCAGCAGGTGGGCCTTATCCTGTAACTCTTCGTTCGCTCTTCTCAATTCATCGGTCAGTGATTGCGATTGTTCAAGCAGGCTTTCAGTTCTTGTATTCGCTTCGATCGTATTCAATACGATACCCAAACTTTCTGTTAACTGGCTAAGGAAGTCAAGGTGGGTCTGGCTGAACGTATCGAAGGAAGCCAGTTCGATTACGGCCTTGATCTCTTTTTCAAAAAGCACCGGTAACACGATCAGGTTAAGCGGTGAAGCTTTTCCTAAACCAGAACCGATCTTGATATAATTCTTGGGAACATTCGATAAGAGGATCCTTTCTTTTTCCAATGCGCATTGTCCTACCAATCCTTCTCCCAATGCAAATTCTTTTGCGGTCTTGGCTTCATCACCGAAAGCGTACGAAGCAAATAATTTCAGTTTGGAATTTTTAGGTATTTCATTGGTCTCCAGGATATAGAACATACCCTTCTGTGCATTCACCACCTGTGCCAGCTCGGAAAGGATCCGGCGTGTTACCGTATTCAGGTCTTTTTGTCCCTGTAACATCTGTGTGAACTTGGCAAGATTGGATTTCAACCAATCCTGTTCCTGGTTACGCAATGTTGTTTCTTTCAGGTTTGCGATCATCTGGTTGATAGTATCTTTCAATTCTTCCACCTCACCTTTCGCTTCCACACGGATCATCTGTGTCAGGTCACCTTTCGTTACCGCGCTCGCCACATCGGAGATCGCACGTACCTGCGTGGTTAAGTTTTCCGCCAGCTGGTTCACGTTTTCGGTCAGGTTTTTCCAGATACCTGATGCACCAGGCACCGATGCCTGCCCACCGAGTTTACCATTTACTCCCACTTCCCGGGCCACGTTGGTTACCTGGTCGGCAAACAACGCAAGTGTATCGATCATTTCATTGATCGTTTCGATCAATTGTGCCACCTCGCCACGCGATACAATGGATAATTTTTGTCTCAGGTTACCCGTTGCCACCGCGGTTACTACTTTCGCAATGCTACGTACCTGGTTGGTTAAGTTCGATGCCATCATGTTCACGGAATCGGTCAGGTCTTTCCAGATACCGGCTACGCCCTGTACTTCGGCTTGTCCACCGAGTTTTCCTTCCGTACCTACTTCGAGGGCTACCCGTGTTACTTCCGATGCGAATGAGTTCAACTGATCAACCATCGTGTTGATGGTATTTTTCAAATCGAAGATCTCACCTTTCACATCGATCGTTACTTTTTTTGTTAAATCACCCGATGCCACCGCTTTCGTTACCTCGGCGATGTTACGCACCTGTGCGGTCAGGTTACCTGTCATCTGGTTGACGGAATCGGTCAGATCTTTCCAGGTACCAGCGACACCCGGTACGAATGCCTGTCCACCCAATTTACCATCGGTACCAACCTCGCGCGCTACCCGCGTTACTTCCGATGCAAATGCACGAAGCTGATCCACCATCGTGTTCAGTGTTTCTTTCAATTGCAGGATCTCTCCGCGTACATCCACGGTGATCTTTCTCGACATATCGCCATTCGCCACCGCGATCGCCACTTCAGCGATATTACGCACCTGGTTCGTCAGGTTCGATGCCATCTGGTTGACGGAATCGGTCAAATCTTTCCAGGTACCACCTACACCCGGTACATTCGCCTGTCCACCGAGTTTACCATCGGTACCAACCTCACGCGCCACACGCGTTACTTCCGATGCGAACGCGCGAAGTTGTTCCACCATGGTGTTGATCGTATTCTTTAACTCAAGGATCTCACCTTTCACATCCACCTCGATCTTCCGTGAAAGGTCACCGTTAGCAACGGCCGTTGTTACTTCCGCAATATTTCTTACCTGCGAAGTAAGGTTCGATGCCATTTTATTTACCGAATCAGTTAAATCTTTCCATAAGCCTTCCACACCGGGTACATCGGCCTGTCCGCCGAGCTGACCTTCTGATCCTACCTCACGTGCCACCCGTGTTACTTCCGAACCAAATGAGTTGAGCTGATCCACCATCGTGTTGATGGTGTTTTTTAATTCAAGGATTTCTCCTTTCACATCCACCGTGATCTTTCTTGACAGATCGCCTTTTGCCACCGCGGTAGTTACTTCCGCAATATTTCTTACCTGGGCGGTAAGATTGGATCCCATCTGGTTCACCGAATCCGTTAAGTCACGCCAGGTACCACCCACTCCCTGCACTTTAGCTTGTCCGCCCAATTTACCTTCGGTACCTACTTCCAGCGCTACCCGCGTTACTTCCGATGCGAATGAGTTCAACTGGTCCATCATCGTGTTGATGGTATTCTTTAACTCGAGGATTTCTCCTTCTACGTTTACCGTAATTTTTTTCGACAAGTCGCCATTCGCTACCGCGGTAGTTACTTCTGCGATATTTCTTACCTGCGCGGTGAGATTGGATGCCATCTGGTTTACCGATTCTGTTAAATCCTTCCAGGTACCACCAACGTCCTGCACTTTGGCTTGTCCACCGAGTTTTCCTTCGGTACCAACCTCCAGCGCCACCCGTGTTACTTCCGATGCAAATGAGTTGAGCTGATCCACCATCGTATTGATGGTATTTTTTAATTCAAGGATCTCACCTTTCACATCCACTGTGATTTTTCTTGACAAGTCACCCTTCGCCACGGCAGTGGTTACTTCTGCAATATTTCTTACCTGGGCGGTGAGATTGGATCCCATCTGGTTCACCGAATCCGTCAAGTCTTTCCATACACCACCGATCCCTTTTACTGTTGCCTGTCCACCCAATTTACCTTCACTACCAACTTCTCTTGCCACACGGGTTACCTCGGCAGAGAAAGAGTTCAACTGATCCACCATCGTATTGATGGTATTTTTTAATTCAAGGATCTCTCCTTTTACGTCCACCGCAATTTTTCTTGACAGGTCACCTCTTGCTACCGCCGTTGTTACCTCGGCGATATTACGCACCTGGCCGGTAAGGTTGGATGCCATCTGGTTCACCGAATCCGTCAGATCTTTCCAGGTTCCTGCTACTCCTTTTACTTCGGCCTGTCCACCCAATTTTCCTTCCGTACCTACTTCGAGTGCCACACGGGTTACCTCGGAGGAGAAAGAATTAAGCTGATCCACCATCGTATTGATGGTATCTTTCAATTCAAGGATTTCGCCTTTTACATCCACCGTGATCTTTTTTCTCAGATCACCTTTTGCCACGGCGGTGGTTACTTCTGCAATATTTCTTACCTGGGCGGTCAGGTTACCCGCCATCAGGTTTACTGAATCCGTTAAATCTTTCCATACACCCGCTACACCTCTTACCTTGGCTTGTCCACCGAGTTTTCCTTCACTGCCTACTTCACGTGCCACACGGGTTACTTCCATCGAGAATAAATTCAGCTGCTTCACCATGTCATTTACTTCCGCGGCGATCTTGGCAAATTCACCCTGCAATACGTGATCACCGATCTTCAATGGCATTTCCTGTGTCAGGTTTCCTTTCGCTACCGAGCTGATTACATTCGCAATTTCAATAGTAGGGTGTACGAGGTCGGAGATCAGGCTATTGATAGAATCTGCACCGGCTGCCCAGGAGCCCCTGGCCGTACGGGGCAGTTCCACACGATGATTGAGGTGTCCTTTCTTACCGATCGTATTCCGTGCAAGGGTTATCTGTTCAACAAATGTTTCATTGGTCACAATGATATCATTGAGCAGGTCGCAGATCTTTCCACTCAATCCTAATTTATCGATAGGCATCCGCACACTGAAATTACCATTGCGCACTTCCGATAAAATGTGCAGGAGTTCGCGGCTGTCGAGCTCATCAGAAAATTCTGCAGACAGATGACCAGGTTTGCCGTTGGATTTTCCAGCGGAGCCATTACCATTTTTCTTTACACCATTGGCGGCGGGAGTTGACACTGCATTAAGAATGGCAGTGCCGGCATGACCGTTTGTTTTCGCGGAAGCAGTGGAAGTCTTTTTTGTCCGGCCGGGTACGTTGCCGGAACTGTCTTTCTTTTTCATCGAATTTTATTGAGGGGTTAAACAGGTAGTTTGTACCTGCACTTGGTATTATTCTATAAAAAAATACTAACTTAGATTTTACAAACGAACAGACTAGCGTGTCATCACAAACGTCGCCCTCAACTACTGCTCTTCATCGGTCTTCTTCTAAATTCATCCTGCTGGGAGAGGATGATATAGATGATGAAGAATTATTAAAAGAGGTCTTTACCACGATCGATGATTCACTTTCTCTTTTATTTATCAGCAATGGCCAGCAGGTGGTCGATAGCCTGGAAAAAATGAAGGACCACGAATTACCCTGTTTGATCATCCTTGATTATAATATGCCTGTGTTAAACGGGGCTGACATACTGCTGGAATTGAAAAAAAACCGGCGATACGATCATATTCCCAGGATCATCTGGAGCACTTCCGCCTCTAATACCTACAAAAAATCATGCCTTGAAGCAGGAGCCCGTGACTATGTTATCAAGCCCTCCAGTATGGATGGATTAAAGGAAGTTGCCCGGCATATGTTATCCTTCCGCATCACCAACTAGATGATCATTTTCTCCCACCCATAATCCCCTGTTCTTCAACACCCCTCCGCGGCCCTCTGTGTCTCTTCTGTGGCCCTCTGCGTATAACTCCTGTAGTAAGCTATCGGGTTAAAGTCATTTATAGAACCTATGAATAGAATTAGTCTTAAAGAAATTATACGCAGAGGGCCACAGAGGGCCGCAGAGGAATGGTATAGTTTTCGCCTTATGGTTATCAGACAAGTCATTTTTTTATAAAAAAGCAATATCAATTATTAACCGGCCGGAACAGTACTTTCGGTAACGTGTGGAAATATGTCCACACAGAGGGCAATCTATGTCCACACTTTCCCTTCCCTGTATTTTTACTTTTAAAAAAATATTTCTACGTAATTTTTCAATCCTGGCAGTGAACGCAATCATAGCCTGGCACCCAACTACAAACCTCAATCAATGGAAAACAGGCTCGCTACTTTATCAACGAATCTATCTTTGCCGCTTGTTTTTCTATACGATCCTTCCCGCCTGCGAACCGTATTTATCAATCAATCACCAGCTGTTTTTTTTAAATCACCGGTTGACTGGTCATCTTCTTTTCCATTTGAGGATCTTATTGATGAGATCAATCTTTTTTCCATGACAACAGCATGGAAAAAATGCCTGTCATTGCAAAATGATCAGCGGTATGAATTTTCGATGCCCGTAAAAACAGGCGCATCGCCAATGGTATTCCAGGTGCAGGCCTACCATGGGCAGCCAGAAGAAAAAAATGGGCAATCACTAC
>CAMLGR010000121.1 GCA_946479615.1 uncultured Bacteroidota bacterium
TTTACAATGGCTGCCTTTACTTTCTTTTTATTGATTGTCAGCACCGGAACAGCGGATTGCGTATGGCTATAACTATAAAGCGTACCGGGCACTGCTTCATTGCGGAACCAGCCGGGTATCCGTACGCGTAAAGTGAATTTGGTTTTCTTTTCAGGAGCAACAGTAAAAGATACATTTCCGTTCCAGGGATAACCCGTCTGCTGACTGATCTCTATTTTTCCTTCTTTATTTTCCAGTTCAACCTTGCTCGATACAAAGAGATTGGCATATACGGTGTCCTGTTGCGACGCATAGATCAGCCCGGGCAAGGAAGGAAGAAAACGGATCATGTTGGTCGGACAGCAGGAACAATCGAACCATGACTGGCGTGTGCAGCTGCCCAGGTTGAATTTATACTGGCCATCTGATTCAAGCGGGTTGGTATAGAAAAACAATTTGCCATCCGTCGATATACCCGAGATCAACCCATTGTAAAGTGTCCGTTCAATAATATCATAATACCTCGAATCGCCGGAAAGCAGGAACATTTTTTGATTCCAGGATACGCTTCCGATAGATGCACAGGTTTCTGCATAGGCAGTTAGGTTGGGAAGTTCAAAATTATCACCAAAGGCTTCGCCATCATGCCTGGCTCCCACACCACCGGTGAGATACATTTTTTTATTTACCACGTTATCCCATAATTTATCAAGCGCCCGTAAATAAGCAGGATCGTGATAAATAGCAGCGATATCTGTCATGCCCGCATATAAATATTCGGCCCGGACAGCATGACCGACTGCTTCATCCTGTTGAGTGACGGGCAGATGATCCTGGTTATAGGCTCCATACAACTGGTGTGTGGCACTGTCTCCGCGGAGGTCGATAAAAAACTTCGCGAGCTTCAGGTAATCTTCATTATGTGTGATAGCATATAATTTAACCAATCCTGTTTCTACTATTTCATGACCGGGCGGACGTTGTAATTTCCCGGGTTTAAAATTCGCTACCAGCAGATCGGCATTTTTAGTGGCAATATCCAGCAGGTTTTTCTTTCCCGTAGCCCAGTAGTGTGCAGCAGCGGCTTCGAATAAATGACCACTGTTGTATAACTCATGACTGCTGATCTCGTTCTCCCATCTTTCCGTGGAAGGTTTTACCCAGGTGGCCGGGGGATGAGCACGGTCGATTGTGAACCAGGTGGTAATATAACCATCGGGTTCCTGCCCGATCTTAATGATGGCAATAATAGAATCGATATAATGATCGAGCGCCGGGTTAGGCATACTGATCAGGGAATAAGAAGCGCCTTCAATGGTTTTATAAAGATCTGTATCATCAAAAGGCATTTTACCTTTAGCTTTTCCCGGCATGACTTTTCCTGCAATCAGGAAATTATCCATGCGTCCTTCTTCTGCACATTTTTCAAATGCATGTTTGATCGTTATTTCCTGGATCATTTTGATCCTGGGAAGCCAGAAATTATCTGTCAGCACGACATTCCTGATATCGACAGGAGCGATCGGGTAATTATTGGGAGCCGGAGCTTTATGGGATGAATCGCTTATCCATGCAAAGGATACGGCAATACATAGCGCGAATGGTAAAATCTTTGAGGCAGGCATGTGTTTTCTTTATAAATGTTTAAAAGACACTTAAAGTTAAGCTCTTTTTCGAAACGGGCCGCAAAGATTAGCTGCTTCCGGTAGGTTTTATGGTTACCCTATGTGAAACCTATATGCCCTATGTGGTAAAATCTACGCCTTTCAGAGAAAGTACTGTAAATGCCTGGCGTAATTTTTACCACATAGGCACATAGGGCATATAGGTCTCACATAGAGTTCACTTAACACCTACCATCACATCGTAACCACCAGCCTCTTCCCATTTTCCACCTGCATATCCCATAAGGTTTCTATATCGGCTAATTGCACGGGTATCGTTTCTACCCTTAGTTGATTGGCTGCAGCAAGACGGAACATTTCCGGAATGATATCAGTGAATAATGTTTTCATTTCTTCGCGGGTCCAGCTTCCCAATCCTGAACCTGATACCTGCAGGTCGGTACTTCTTAATATTTCTGCAGATAATTGAATCGTATCGCCTGTTACAGCGCCGATAGAAACAAACCGTACTCTATGTGAGAAAGATCCTTTCCCTTTCAATGCTGATAAAATAAGTTCAGCAGTATGTCCCCATAAATAATCGATGATAATATCGACAGGAGATTCCTGCTGCATGGATTGCAGCCTGGAAACAAAGGCAGCGTCATCTTTTATAGCAATGGTTTCATCGGCGCCCAATTCAAGCAGCGCTTGTAAGGATTGTTCATTTCTGCCGGTGACGATTATTTTTTTCGCTCCATAATGTTTGGCAACCTGTATGGCGATTTTGCCGGTAAACCCGGTAGCGCCATTGATAAGAACGGTTTCACCTGCTTTCATCTTCGCCCTGAATAGAAGAGCCATGGCTGAACCGGCTATCGCATTGGGCAATGCGGCCGCAGTGATATTATCGATACCTGCCGGCAGGACTATCATCCTGTCTTTTTCGATAACGGCTTTTTCCGCCATCATGCCATTCGTGCCAAAGGCAAAAACGCGGGTGCCATCTTCCAGTATGCCAACACCATCTCCGCCAATCACTTTTGCCTGGCTGAGATCCTGGCTGACAGAATAATGTTTGCCGCTGGCCTTTGCTTTGTCGAGGTGCTTGATGGCAGCGGCTTTTACTGTAATTAAAAGTTCATTCCCATGCTGCACAGTTGGTTCGGGAAGTTCGGTGTACTGAGGTATTGTGCCTTTCTGAAATATAACGGCTGCTTTCATGCTAACTAATTTTATCAGTCAAAATTAGCAGGCGGCACACTACCGGGCGATAACATTTGTTATTAAATTCAGCGGGAGGGTTTTGTCTTTGCCAGTTGATTTTTGATACGGCTCAGGTGAACGGTACTGATACCTAAATAAGAAGCGATATAGTGCTGTGGAACGCGTTTGACGATCTCGGGTCTTTCCCTGATTAAATTAAGATAACGTTGTTGCGGGCTGTCCTTGATAAAAGAAAAGAAATGTTTCATGTAATCGAAGGTGCGCTCGAAAATAGTGTCGATAAATTTATTCCGTATGGCAGGGGTCTCATTGAGCTCGGAAATGATCCTGTCGATATCTTTTTTATGGCAATACCAGGTAATAGTGGGTTCAATGGTTTCGATACTGACCGGGCTGGGTGTTTTTTTCCTGAAGCTTTCAATCGAAGCGACGGTAGTATGTTCAAAGAAAAACTGGAAGGTTATATCTTTGCCCTGGTTATTGAACCAGGCGCGTATACATCCCTTTTCAATAATGAATATTTTTTTTGAAACCTCGCCTTCCCGCAGTAACACCGTTTTGCCGGGAACCTCCATCCGTTTAAAGCAGCTTGTATACTCCAGCCATTTATCATCACTGATCGGGAGTTTGTTTCTGTATTGTTCGAACATGAGGCTGAAGTTAGGTGTTAGGTGTTAAAGAAATCCGAAAAGATACTTGTTGTAATCTGTAATACAAAAAGATTGCTACTGAATATAAAGATGTAACACACCTAAAATTTAAAACTTAACATCTAAAACCAAACTAAACTTCATCTCTCAGTCTTCCGATCTCATTATACTGCAAGCGGATGCCTGCTTTGTGAAGGATATCGTTGATGTATTTTTTCTTATGATCGATATCGATCCGTACTAATTTCTCCAGGCATTTTCTTCGAAGGTCGAGTTTGCGGAGATCGTCTTTGCTACGTGCGCGTCGTTCGAGTGAAATTGTTTCTATGATCTGTGTATCGAACGACATTCCTAAAAGACCTTCAGGATTTAACCCGCCGGATGCTGTATGGTTATCATATCGTTTGAGCTTATCAATAACCCCCTGGAAAAATTCAATAATGGTAATGTCTTTTTCTTCACGGATCAACCTGGAGAGTTGATGGGTGGTGCGGTCAAAAATCAGTTCGAGCATGTGGATAGGTTTAGTGGTTGCGAAAGCAAACAAAAATACTGTCAAAGCGCCTGAATGTCAATCGAGAAAGCCCGCAAAAGGGTTAAAAACGTATGGCGATACCGTTTTAAAACGGGTCTTTAAGGGGAGCACTCATCTTCGTGATTTTCCTATCTTCTGCGGTCCTCTTATCTTTCTGCGGTCCTCTATGGAATTTCTTTCGTAGTAAGAGAATTCCACAGGAGGGATTATTGATAGAATACTATGACTGCCGGTTGATAAGTGATTTCCCGTATGTAAATACCCTCATTCGTATTGTTACTTATCAACACTATGACCGGATTCATGATATGGATTATCAAAAAGTCTATATTTAATTTTTGGCCTGAAGAAAATTTACAATCTACTGTCATGATCGCTCACACTCATCCAACGACCGTCTGGAAAAAGGCGGCTACCCGAAATTTCTGGAAAGAAATAGCTTCCTGTAATCATGTGATACAATTATATAAAGATGAAGATGAATTTATCACTTCTCTCATTGCTTATACAGAAGATGGTCTGCAATCAGGCGAAAGTGTTATCATAATAGCCACTAAAGAACATTTGATTACGCTCACCAATCGTTTGCGGGCAAATGGATTTGATTTACATACCCTGATCCTTCGCAGCATGTTCATTATACTGGATGCAGAAGAAATACTTGCCAGGTTTATGATCAATGATGAACCAGATGAAGATCTTTTTATGGAAACAGTCGCACCGTTGTTTGAAAGAGCCGGGTTTAAAAACCGCAGGATCCGCGCCTTTGGCGAAATGGTAACGGTACTCTGGGCCAAAGGACTGTTCACTGCAACAAGCCGGTTGGAAGAATTATGGAATAAATATTTGCAGCAAAGATCATTTACATTGTATTGCGCCTATCCGCAACAGGCATTTGATGAAAACCCTGCTTCCCTGTATACGGTCTGTCAACCGCATTCAAAACTGCTCGATAATGTCACGGCTGAAGAAGTAGTTTTTTGTGATATCCGCTGATCTCCCCGCAAATTCCTATTCCCTGCTGGCGTTCTTACAACGTAGGGTCATTTGCATTAATTTTGTTCTTCATTATCACTATAGATAATAAGCACCATTTTTTAATGTGTAGAATGGCCCCATTTTGGCAGATCAGGGGTGGGGCGAATTAATTTATGAAGATCACTACGTTCACGGCATTTTCAAGTTATAATTACCGGTTGTATTTTATTGGGCAATCCGTTTCACTCATCGGCACCTGGATGCAGAAAACCGCCGTAAGCTGGGTGGTCTATTCGCTCACGCATTCCAAATTCATGCTGGGGCTTACCCTGTTCGCTACGATGTTTCCTTCTTTCGTGTTTTCTTTTCTTGGTGGAGTAGTGGCCGACAGGTATGATCGCTATAAAGTGTTACTATTTACACAGATCATTTCAATGGTGCAGGCGGTCCTGTTAACTATACTTATTTTTTTTAAACATTACCAGATCTGGGAAATACTGGCGCTGAGTGTATTTCTTGGCATCATCAATGCCTTTGATGTGCCGGCACGTCAATCGCTGGTGTATGAAATGGTGACCGATAAAAAAGATCTTCCCAATGCATTGGCGTTAAATTCATCGATGGTCAATCTTTCCCGGCTGATCGGTCCCGGCATCGCAGGGATCGCGATTGAAAAATTAGGTGATGATGTTTGTTTTGGATTGAATGCATTGAGCTTTGTAGCGGTCATCTTTTCCTTATTAATGATGAAACTGCCCAAATATGTACCCAAACAGCACACCAAGAATGTATTTGGCGAACTACGCGAAGGGTTGGGTTATATAAAGAGAACGCCTTCGATTTTATTTATACTCGTTATGCTGGCGCTGATGAGTTTGTTTGTATTACCTTTTACGACATTGATACCTGTGTATGCAAAAGATATATTTCATGGCACCGCGTCTACGTTTGGTGTGATCGATAGTTTTATCGGGCTGGGCGCATTTACGGGGGCTATCTTCCTGGCTTCATTGAAACCGGGAAGGAACCTGGGAAAAATATTGGCGGTGAATACGTTTGTTTTTGGCGTGGGGCTCGCTCTTTTTTCACATACTACTTATTATTGGCTGGCGCTGTTATTTGCGGTTATCACGGCATTCGGGATGATGTCGCAGATCACGATCAGCAATACATTGATACAAACCACGGTCAACCCGAACATGCGCGGGCGGGTGATCAGTTTTTATGCGATGGCATTTTTTGGAATGCAACCATTGGGTGGCTTATTGGTAGGATCGGTGTCGCAGCGGATCGGCGTACAGAACACGGTGTTATCGCAAGGTGTTATCGCGGTATTGATTGGGATCATGCACTTATGGTTCCTGCGAAAAGATAAGATCAGGCAACGGAATGCATTACCGGTGAATCCGCAGCCGATGGAAGCGGCAATACCTGTGTAGAATAAGAAATAAGAAACAAAAAATAAGGGATCAGAAAATAGCCCCGGAATAAGGATGCTTCAGAAAGAGATTCCCTGTAGCTGATCCTGATAAAAAATTACCGTTACCTATTTATTGAAGTTTTTCAATAAATGTTCTATATTTGCGTTTGTAAAGCATAAACACATGGATGCAAAAAGAGCAGAAAAGATCGCCAAGGCCCTGGCCGACCCTAACAGGCTGACCATCCTGAAGGAGATCAAGAAGAGTAAGGATTGCCTGTATTGTGTGGATCTTAACAACACCATCAACCTGGCACAGCCATCGATCGCGCATCACCTTAAGTTATTGATCGAGTGTGAATTGGTGACCTCCGACAAAGAAGGACGGAACGTGCGCTATTATCTGAATAGTAAATTGCTGGATGACTATATCGGGTTCCTCGAAGGATTGAAGCTGTAAATTTTTTTTATTTTATTTATCGAAGTATTTAAATAAATCTATACCTTCGATTTCCTTTTTCGGTTTTTTGATGGAAACAACCGCTCTTATTTATCGAATTATTTAAATAAATCTAACAATCATTTATCATGACCACTTCTCCATTAACCAACAACTCTTTCGCCAGGCCCTTACTGGCCCTCGCCCCTTACCTGCTCGCTGTACTTATCATCAGCGGCTGCTATGCCCGTGGCGAAGAAAACAAATCACAACCCGTGGCAACTGCCGCTGTACAGGCTATACCGGTAGATGCCAGCATTATTAAACCCTCTGCCCTGAAAGAAGAACTGGAGATCACCGGTTCGATCATGGCCAACCAGCAGGTGGATATTGTCAGCGAAGTCACCCGCCGCATCACCCGCGTGAATGTAAAAGAAGGCGCGTTCGTACAAACCGGTCAGTTGTTATTTGAACTGGACGATGCCGACCTGCTTGCTCAACTGGAAAAATTACGCCAGCAGGAAAAACTGGCTTCCCTCAGTGAAGAACGTTTACGCGACCTGATCGCTCATGAAGCTGTGGTGCAACAGGATTATGACCAGGCATTCACCAACCTGAAAGTATTACAGGCACAGATCGCAGAACTGCAGGTGGCGATCAGCAAAACACGGATCAAAGCTCCTTTCGCAGGACAGATAGGGATCGTGCATGCATATCCCGGCGCTGTCGTCTCTGTAAATACTATACTTACCAACCTGCAGGATAACAGCGTGGTGAAACTTGATTTTCTTGTACCTGAAAAATATGCGCAGGTGATCGAAACAGGCAGCCAGCAAACATTCACGGTAGCTTCTGATCTGAAAGAATATAGTGCAAAAGTAATAGCGCGTGAAGCAGGGCTTGATGCCAATACACGCACACTGCTTGTGAGAGCGATCAGTCCGAACCCGGGGCGGATATTATTACCCGGTCAAAGTGCGCGTTTGCATTTGTCTTTGCATTCCACCACAGATGCATTGATGGTATCATCGCAGGCATTGATCCCTTCTTCCCAGGGATATAATGTCTATGTCGTTAAAAATAATAAGGTGCAGATCACACCCGTCGAAACAGGACAACGGGGTTCTTCATCCGTAGAAATATTGCACGGTCTTAACAATGGCGACACGGTTGTCACCAGCAACCTCCTGCGCTTACAACCCGGCGCAGCCGTACAGTTCGTTACATTGAAATAAACAAGTGAATGGTGAGTAGTGAATGGTGAATAGTCAATGGTCAATATGGCCAGAGGCTATGCCATGCACCTTCCTGTACAGTCTTCACTATTAACCATTCACCATTGACCATTCACTAAAACATTAACACAATGAGTAAAATTTCACAGGTAAGTATATCCCGCCCGGTACTGGCCGGCGTTATGTCGGTACTGCTGGTATTGTTTGGTATCGTAGGGTATACATTTTTAGGTACCCGGGAATATCCCGTGACAGATTCTCCGATCGTTACGATCACCACAGTTTATCCTGGCGCCAGTGCCGATATCATTGCTTCACAGGTAACCAAACCACTTGAAGAAGCAGTAGCAGAAGCGAATGGTATCAAAGCCATGTCATCCGTATCACGCGAACAGGTGAGTGTGATATCGGTTGAATTTAATCTGAACGCCGACCTGGAAGCCGCCGCCAATGATGTGCGTGATAAAGTGTCCAAATCAAGAAACCAGCTTCCTTCCGATATAGAACCCACGATCGTTGAAAAATCAGGTCCGCCCGATTTCCTTGTGTTCCTGACTGTACAAAGCGATACAAAAAGCCTGGAAGATATTACTGACTTTGTCAACATCAATATCAAGGAACGTTTACAATCCATCCCCGGTGTTCGCCTGGTAGATTCCTATGCAGGCCGCAAGCGGGCGATGCGTTTGCGGATGGACCCAGTGAAGATGGCCGCTTATCAACTCACACCGGCTGATATCCAGAATGCATTGCAACATGAGAACGTGGATCTGCCCAGTGGACGTATAGAAGGACAAAACACTGAAGTGACATTGCGCACACAGGGACGGCTGGTAACAGAAGAGGATTTCAATAATATGATCGTGCGTGAACAGGATGGCGCTATTGTCCGCTTCAGGGATATTGGTACTGCTATCATGTCTTCACAGAATGAACGGACCGCGATGATCGTGAGTGAAGGTTCTACTGCCAGATATGGTGTGGGAACAGGTGTGCAGCCACAACGTGGCGCCAACTCGCTTGCTATCGTGGATGAATTTAAAAAACGCTTTGATGATATTGTAAAGACAGCACCCAAAGATTATATCATTTCATTGGGAAAAGACTTTACCGTGCCGGTCCGTAATTCATTATCGGAAGTAGGGGAGACATTATTACTGGCCTTTGTTTTGGTGGCGCTGATCATCTTTGTATTCCTGCGTGACTGGAGAAGTACGATCATACCGCTGGTTGCGATACCGGTCTCTATCATCTCTGCTTTCTTTATTATGTACATTGGCAACTTTTCTATCAATGTATTGACATTGCTGGGATTGGTACTCGCCATTGGACTGGTAGTGGATGATGCGATCGTGGTACTGGAAAATATCTATAGTAAAGTGGAGCAGGGAATGACACCGTTGCAGGCAGCACGTAAAGGATCGAACGAAATATATTTTGCGGTGATCTCTACAACAGTAACGCTGGCAGCCGTATTTCTTCCGATCCTTTTCCTGGGAGGTATCACCGGTCGCTTATTCAGGGAGTTTGCGATCGTTGTATCCGGTTCAGTGCTGATCTCCGCTTTCGTAGCGCTGACATTATCACCGATGATGAGTGCGTACCTGTTAAAAGCAGGTTCTTCCCATAACTGGTTGTATAAAAAAACAGAACCATTCTTCGTACGCCTGAATAATGGCTATGAAAAAACATTACGCTTTTTCTTTAAAGCAAGATGGGTGGGATTTGCCTTACTGCTTCTTTCCTTCCTGGTAGCATGGCTGGTGGCGCCGAAATTACCATCGGAACTGGCTCCGCTTGAAGATCGTTCAATGGTAGGATTAGCTGTTATTGCACCCGAAGGCACTTCCTATGAAAGCATGGAAGAAACGATGAAGGAGATCAGTGCCTATGTATCCGATTCGATCCCCGATCTGAACGGTAACCGGACTTATGCCGGTATTGCTGCATCGATCGGTACGGTAGTGCAACCTGTCAACAATAGTTTTCAATGGATCTTTTTAAAAGATCCGAAAGAAAGAAAAAGCGGGTTGACACAGGCGCAGATCTACCAGAAACTGGTCGCTGCATCTGCACGGTTCAGGAATGTGATCTGTATACCTATACAAATACCAACTATTGGTGGATTCTCCAGTTCACAACCATTGGAATATGTAGTGCAGGCGCCTGATCAGAAAAGCCTGATCGATATCATGCCTGAATTAATGGGAGCAGTGTTTCAAAGTAAAAAATTGTCTTTCCAGAATCCTGATTTCAAGGTCGACAGACCCGAGATAGGAATTTCCATCGACAGGCAGCGGGCAGCGCAATCGGGTATTTCTACCCAGGAGATTGGTCGTACCCTGCAACTGGCATTGAGCGGGAGACGCTATGGATATTTTATTTATAATGACCGCCAATATGAAGTGATCGGTCAGCTTGACCGGAAAGAACGTTCGGCACCAACTGATCTGCGTTCCCTGTTTTTAAAATCAAATACAGGCGAAATGATCTCGCTGGATAACCTGGTTAAATTAAATGAAAGCGTAAGTCCACCGGCTCTCTATCGCTACAACCAATCGTATAGTGTTACCATTTCAGCAACACCGGCGCCGGGTGTGAGTTTGGGTGAAGCCATTAAAGAGATGGACCAGATCACCGCGAAAGTATTACCACCGGGATTCAGAACGGCACTGGCAGGACAAAGCCGTGATTTTTCAGAAAGCAGTTCCAGCCTTGTATTTGCATTCATCTTCGCGATACTGCTGATCTATCTCGTACTCGCCGCGCAGTTTGAAAGCCTGATCGATCCGTTTATTATCCTGCTCACCGTACCAATGGCGGTAACAGGTGCGTTGCTGAGCTTATGGATCACGGGTCAATCCATTAATGTATTCAGTGAAATAGGGATCATCATGCTTATCGGGTTGATCACCAAGAATGGTATCCTGATCGTGGAATTTGCCAACCAGCGTAAAGCCGAAGGGATGAGCGTACGTGAAGCGGTATTGGCGGCGGCTACTTCGAGGTTTCGTCCTATCCTGATGACTACGCTCGCAATGATCTTTGGTACATTACCGATCGCTTTATCATTGGGTACCTCTTCCGGCAGCCGCACATCGTTGGGAATTGTGGTGGTAGGCGGATTGATATTCGCCGGGATACTCACGCTGTATGTAATACCGGCTGTATATTCCTATTTCTCCAGGCCTTATAAATAAAAAGCAGAAGACAAACAGGCAGCAGGTGTTATTCAACCGGAACCTGTTATCAGTTATCAACCTTAAAGTATTTTCATATGACATCATGTTTTAATCAAAGAGAGGAAGCGAACAAATATTCCTCCAGGGAAAATGAACCGGCGCTCGGAAAAGTATTTCTATACACGATAGCGATATTCTCTTTACTATGTCTTGCTTCTTATATTGCTATGGGACAAACACAACGGTTCTCTTTAAAAGAAGCGGTATCACTTACGCTTGCCAACAACCGTGAAATAAAAGTCAGTTCACTGGATGTGGAACGTGCACAGCAGCAACAAATCGTTGTAAAAAGCCTGGCTCTTCCTTCTGCAGGGATCGGTGCGCAGGTAGCGCATTATTTTGAAGCGCCGGCTTTTTTTGGTTTTGGTGGTGACGGAACTACGGGTAATAAAATTCCTTATGGCCGGTTTGGCGGCCGCGACCAGGCAGCAGCTACTTTATTTATTTCACAACCCCTATATGACGCAGGGGTCAGGCCCGGTTTGCAATATGCCAGGTTATTGGAACGATCGGGTCATTTATCCGTATCGGAACGACAGAATAATATAGCGGCGCTGGTGAAACAAACTTATATACAGGTGCTTGTTTTGCAGGAGCGCATCCGGTTACAGAATGAAAGCCTTCAGCGGAATCTGAAAGCATTGCAGGATGCAAAGTCATTGCTTATACAGGGCCGGGCACTGCGCGTAGATACACTTCGTGCCTATACATCCGTAAGAAACCTGGAGCCCGATCTGCTGAAACTATCCTATGCCATTGAAGTCGGCAAGCAACAATTAAAAACATTGATCGGGGTCGATTCATTACAGGATATCGAACTCAGTGATTCGCTTACACTGCCAGCAGCAACAGCTATACTATCAGAAGAAGAAGTATACAACGAAGCAAAATCTCATCGTCCCGATCTGCAGGCGCTGGACCTGGAACAACAACTGGCCGATCAGCAGATCAAACTCGCTGCGGCGCCGATGAAGCCGGTTGTTTCCCTGAACGCGCAATATTTATTGCAAACACAGGTAAAAGGATTTGATTATGTGAATGGCAGTTACCCGTCCACACCCTTTGTAGCCGCACAGGTAACGGTCCCTTTGTTCAATGGAAACAGGAATAAAGCCAAAGTAAAGCAGGCGCAGATTGCAAAGGCACAAACAGTGCTTCGTTCCAGTAATGCGTATGAAGAATTAAAAGCAGAAGTAAAACAGGTCGTGGCCAATGTGCGTGAAACAACTGTGCGGATTCAAACAAGATCGAATGTAAAAGAAACGGCCTTGCTGAGTTATGATATCACGCAATACCGTTATGCCAAAGGTGTGACATCGAGACTGGAACTAACAGATGCCGAACTTGCCCTGACTGCGGCTCAATCCAACTATCTCGAAGCTGTGTATGATTACCTGTCTGCACGTATCGAACTGGATCGTGCCATGGGGAGGGTGACTGGTGAATAGTGAGGTGAATAGTCAATGGTCAATGGTGAATAATTGTAACAGTTAGTTTTTCTATGTGAAACCTATGTTCCTATGTGCCTATGTGGTGAACTACGCCAGCCAGCATCCATATTGAAAACAGGTAGTAATAATAGCAGGAGTAACCACTTGGGTACTCCTTTTTCTTTATAGGCCGGTCTCTTGCCGGGATCACCCCCTTATATTGTCGTATTTGCACAGCATCCATACTGGATAAAGCCAATACATTTGGTAAGCAATTTGATACCAGTAAACCTAAAACCAGTTAACATGGAGAAGATTAAATTTTCAACTACGATCAGGGCGCCCAAAGACAAAGTATGGCAAACACTTTGGGAAGATGCTAATTACAGGAAATGGACAAGCGCTTTCGCCGAAGGTTCACATGCAGTTACCGATTGGAAAGAAGGAAGCAAGGTCCTGTTCCTGGATAACAAAAACGATGGCATGTATTCAATAATTGAAAAAAATCGCCCGAATGAATACATGTCGATCAAACACCTGGGTATTGTAAAAGATGGAAAAGAACAAGCCGGTACTTCCTGGGGAGACGCATATGAAAATTATTCCCTCAGCGAAAAATCAGGAGTTACCACATTGAATGTAGAAATGGATTCCACACCGGATTTTAAAGATTACCTGGAAAAAACATGGCCCAAAGCATTCGATCTTTTACAGCAACTGGCCGAAGCATAATAAGAGATTCATCAAAATATCAATCAATAAAAATAAAATTATGGCAAGCAAACAACGCATTGTACCCTTTTTGTGGTTCAATAATAATGCAGAAGAGGCCGTTAACCTCTACACATCGATCTTCAATGATTCAAAAATTACAGCCGTGGCACGTTACCCGGAAGGAAGTCCGGGTCCTGCAGGGCAGGTTATGACCATGTCGTTTATACTCGAAGGACAGGAATTTATGGCACTGAATGGCGGGCCTCATTTTAAATTTACCGAAGCGATTTCCTTGTATGTGAAATGTGAAACACAGGCTGATATAGATAAACTGTGGAATAAATTGCTGGAAGATGGTGGCCAGGAATCACAATGCGGCTGGTTAAAGGATAAATTCGGATTGAGCTGGCAGCTTGTTCCGCCGGTACTTGGCGAAATGATGCAGGACAAAGACAAAGAAAGATCACAGCGTGTGATGCAGGCGATGTTGAAGATGAAAAAACTGGATATTCAGGTGTTGAAGGATGCTTATGAAGGTAGGTGATGGGATGGAACACCGATGGCCGGAATGTATCTGTATGCTGAAAGATGCTGACGAAAGAAGGTAATGTAATAGAACGCGGATGACACAGATGCACGGATGAAAATGGATAATTCCTGTTTGTGTTATCTGTGTGTTGAAGGATGCTTATGAAGGGAGGTAATGTAATAGAACACGGATGACACAGATGGATGGATATAATATGGATAATTCCTGTTTGTGCTATCTGTGTGTTGAAGGATGGTTATGAAGGGAGGTAATGTAATAGAACACGGATGACACGGATGCACGGATAAAAATGGATTTTGGGTTGATGAGATATTATTCCAGAGTTAGCCAACGATTAAATCAGAGAGCACTATTAATCCGTCCGATCCGTGTTCCCGTCCTTCAATTGTGGTATTAGTTCTTACATACAATGTTAATGGAACACAGATGGAACGGATAAGACGGATTCAACCTGGATTATCCATATTATATCCATCCATCTGTGTCATCCGTGTTCTATTCTTCAATTGT
>CAMLGR010000122.1 GCA_946479615.1 uncultured Bacteroidota bacterium
TAAAAATGGATAGTAGTCCGGTCATCAAAATCCTCATTAAATCCTTCCATCTGTGCCATCCGTGTTCTATTCTTCCAATCAGGAGCAATAGAACACGGATAGATATGGATGAACGGATAAAAATGGATAGTAGTCCGGTCATCAAAATCCTCATTAAATCCTTCCATCTGTGTCATCCGTGTTCTATTCTTCCCTCTCAAAACTTCCTGAAGCTTTATTTAAATCAACTTTATATATTATTTTTCGTGTACGTACCCGGAAAATGCATAGTTTCGTTCCGTTAACGTGTTGCCTATGCCTGATAAACGATACACGGACCAGATCACCTGCGCTTATCTCTACCCGATAACGCGCTACGGTTACCCGCCCGATATAAAGAATTCGGCGCTGCATATTGCTGAAATGGCAGCAATGGGATTCCGGTCAATCGAACTGGAAGGAATCGGTGAGGAGAATATCGATTACCTGTTGCAGCATCATTCATCGATCGCCGATGCAGTATCAAAAGCAGGTTGTGTGGTTCCGGTTCTTTGCGTGGTGCTGCCGCAATTAAGCAGCGCTGATCCGGCAAAGCGCGCACACGCACTTGACTATTTTGAAAAAGGTTGTAAGGCCGCTGCTCATTTAGGCGCTGCAGCCGTATTGGATAACGGGCCGTTGCTACCTGTCAAACATCCTGCCGGCGCAGCTATCCAGCGACATTATGGTCATGGCCAGGCAGCCCTTCCTGATCTACCCGCAGGAATTTCCTGGGAAAAATATTGGAATGGGTTGACAAAGACCTACCAGGATGCCTGTGCCATTGCATCCACATTTAATCTCGGGTATCACATGCACCCCTGTGAAGGAAGTCTTATTACGACAACCGATTCCTTTCTCCATTTTTCACAGGCGGTGGATCGTCCCAATCTTTTATTCAACCTCGATACCGCCAATCAATTTTATTTCAAAGATAATCTTGCGCTTAGTCTTTTGCGTTTGCCCGGAAAGATCAGCTACATTCATATATCGGATAATGGCGGCGACCGGGTAGAACATAAAGTGCCGGGTGATGGAGCCATTGAATGGGATCATTTTTTTCAAACCCTGCACGATACCGGGTTCAACGGAAAATTTGCTATCGATATCGGTGGCGCTGAAACAGGCATCACCGATATCAAAACAGCTTACCTGCGTTGCGCAGATTGGCTGGAAGAAAAGATCAAGCAGTACTCTTTAAACAACTATGAATGAAATATAAATTCTTTCCCAGGTTATTTCCTGTCTTATTTTTCATACATTTTTTTTCTGCCAATGCACAGGTATTCGATATCGCCAGTTTTGGTGCTATCGGTGATGGCAAAACTGATAATACAAAAGCGATCCAACGCGCGATCGATAGTTGTGCGGTGAAAGGAGGAAAGGTTTATTTTCCTGCCGGTCAGTTTTTATCTTCTACATTGTACCTGAAAAGTCATGTGACACTTTATTTATCCGGAGGCGCTACGCTATTGGGAAGTCCTGATACCAAACAATACCCTTACCAGGATGCTGGCATTCATTTCTATGGTGAACTATGGGCGAGACAAAGCCTGATCTTTTGCAAACAACAGGAGAATGTGGCGATTGAAGGTACCGGTACCATCGATGGACAGGGAGCAAAATTTGTAGTCAACACGATCAAAAAGCCTGATCGTTACCGCGACCGTCCTTATCTTTTATGGTTTGTTGGTTGTAAAAATGTTTCTGTGAAAGATGTTCATTTGCAAAATTCCGCTTTCTGGATGCAGCATTACCTGGGTTGTGATGGCGTGAACATTAATGGCATCACTATCTGGAATCATTCCAATAAGAATAACGATATGATGGATATCGATGGATGTAAGAACGTAACGGTAGCCAATGTAAGAGGTGATTCGGATGATGACGGTATTACGGTAAAAAGTACATCTCCATTGATCTCTGAAAATATTACGATCACCAACTGCGTGATCAGCAGCCATTGCAATGCGCTGAAATTTGGTACCGAATCAACCGGTGGGTTCAGGAACGTCACCGTATCGAACTGCGTGATCAAACCTTCTGCACAAGTCACGACGATCTATGGCAAACCGGCCGGTAATGGCGGTCTCGCACTTGAAGTAGTCGATGGTGGCATCATGGAAAATGTCAGCATCAATAATATTGTTATCGAAGGCCCGCAGGTGCCGATCTTTATCCGCCTCGGCAACCGCGCCCGGAAATATATGGATGCTGCAACCGATCCGCCATTGGGTAAAATCAGGAATGTACATCTTTCCAATATCACCGCTACGGCCGCTGATGATATCGGTTGTTCGATCACCGGACTGGTGAATGCAGCACTGGAAGATATTTCATTAAGTCATATTGTTTTGGAAACGAAAGGAACCGACAGTACGTTCAATGTGGATCAGGTTGTAGAAGAAAAAGAAACGGAATATCCCGAAGGCACCATGTTTGGTAAACTGCCTGCTTATGGATTTTTTATCCGGCATGTAAAAGGCATCAAACTTTCAGACATTACTATCCGTTCGAAAAATGCTGATACAAGACCCGGGATCGTCACGGACGATGTCAGCCGGTTTTCTTTTTCCGCGATCGATATCCTGTCAGGTGCGAAAACAAAAGCGCTGATCTATATGCGCAACAGCAGGCAGGGAACGATCAGTGGCAACCAGTCGTATGGAGCAAAGACATTTGTGTTGAAGGATAAATTATCAACCGGGATCACCGTTAAATAGTTTATTGATTATATGATACTGAATACCCACCTTAGTAAGCGATCGATTCTTTGCATTATGTCATATATGATGCTAGCCATCTCAGCTTATACACAATCTCCATTGGAAACAGTAAAGAAAGTTGCAGACAAGATCATCGCCGATACCAGGTTTGAATATACATTGGTTCCTCAGCAGGAAGTATTGGGAGTACAGGTAGTTGATGGAAGATTCCTGTCGCCGGGTTCACATGAATTTATTTACGCGATACGTACAACTGCCTCGAAAAAAGACACGACCATCCGGTTTGGCATCAACAGCAGTGCAGCGGTTAAGATCTGGATCAATAAAAAACTGGTGTATGAGCAGGCTGTACAACCGGCTGTCAATCCCAAAGAGATCGCGTATGACCGTTTTCAATTTCAACAACATTTCACAGCAGCGATCCGCAAAGGAAATAATAAGCTGATGGTGCAAACCGAAGGATCGGGTACTGTACCTGTTATTTTCAGGGCCGTTACTGAAAAAGACTATCTCGACACTACGCTCAGTTTTGCCGCGTCGCCTGCCTGGTTATTCGCCGGGCCTTTTCAGGAGGTAGTAGCGCCTGATATTTTATTTGCTGATCTGCCGGCATTCAATAATATCCAGGGAAAAATTTTTACCTGGCAAAATGCACCGCAACGATTTATTCCTGAACTCGTGACTGATAAAAAAGCGGCTTACCAGCGCGATCCCTATGCTGACTGGCAATATGCGCATGGTACGATGGTGTGGAGTATTTATCAATTAGGCATTACTTCCGGTGAATCATCCTATACTTCGTTTGTAAAAAACTATACGGACTTTGCGTTGAAGAATATGGATTACTTCCGCTGGCAATACGATTCACTCTATGCATTTCGCGGGAGTTATCATAGAATATTCAGGAGAACGATGCTCGATGATGGAGGCGCACCGGCATTACCGTTTATGTCCGTTTACCTTGATCAAAGAGATACTGCTTTGAACAGGATCGTTTACCCCATCATGGATTATATCGCTCACGGGCAAACAAGATTGGCGGATGGAACTTTTTGTCGTCCCGAACCGGTAGAATATACAGTATGGTGCGATGATCTTTTTATGAGTGTGCCGTTGTTATTGCAAATGGCAGCGATCACCGGGGATAAAAAATATTATGATGATGCCGCTAAACAGGCGATCAACTTTTCCAAATACCTGCTCGATCCTGCTACAGGATTATACGCACATGGATGGTTCAGTACGACACAAAGCCGTTCGCCGGTATTCTGGGGCCGTGCAGATGGATGGATCGCCTGGGCATTGGCCGAGTTGCTGGAGAAATTGCCGGTCAAGCATCCTTCCTATAAAACTATTCTTAAAAATTATCAGCAATACATGGCGGTGCTGGCGCGCTATCAATCCAATGACGGTATGTGGCACCAGGTATTGAATAATCCTGATTCCTATGAAGAAACTTCCTGCACGGCGATGTTCTCATTAACGATGGCGCGTGGTGTTCGCCTGGGATGGTTGCCGGCCAGTTATAAAGAGAAGGCCAGAAAAGGATGGGCTGCAGTTGCTTCGCATATCACCGCAGATGGTGTGGTGCATGGCATTTGTCGCGGAACGGATATGGGATATGATCAGCAGTTTTACATGGACCGGAAAACGATCGACAATGATCCGAGAGGTTTGGGAGCCGTGATCAGTGCAGGTGTGGAAGTATCGAAGCTAAAATAATTCAATACATACTGCGAAGTATGTATCGTACAAGGGATCAATATGAAATATAAATTCTTTCTGTACAGTTTCTTTATCATTGGCATCGCGGCTTGTCATACTAAACAGGCCGGTAAGAATTTTTTATACGATACCGGAACTGATTATTTTCCACTCAGCAACCAGTTTTCAAGAGTGACCATGGCTGATAAGTATGATTCAGCAAAAGGGTTTGGCTGGTTAAAAGCGCCTGATCGCAGTTTCGATACCAGCAATTTAAAATTACCACAGCTTTTCCTGCACAATGGTGTTTTTACAAAAGACAGTATGATCTTCCGCGCCGATCTGCCCGATGGTGATTATTTTATGCGGTTGACATTAGGTTTGCCGGGAGAAGATACTTCGTATGCAACAGCCACCGTAAATGGCTGGGCCATCCCTGATACGATGATGACACCGTGGTACCGGATTGCTTACCGGACATTATGTAAAAAAATAAAAATAGAGAAGGGAAAAGCGGAAATAAAAATAACTTCTTTGACCAGCCGTGGTGCCGGATTGTATGCTATTGAATTCAGACCTGTCACATCGCATGAGCCAATTCAGTTCAGTACCCGGCTGGAAGAAGATACAGCGGATGCAGCCGCATTTGCCCGTTCGTTGCAAAAGAAGGTAGCGAATGATCCCGGTGACCTGGCAGCCGTCAATCAATTGAAAATTGTCAATGATTATTTGCTGGCCTGTGAATATTATGACGGAGGTGGCTGGTCATGGGCCGTAAAAAAAACGGGGATGAGCTTGTTTTACCGTTTATACGCCGCCGCCGATCTGCTGGAACCCATTATAGAAGATAAGACAGATCCTTTGTATGATAAATCGCTTTATCTCCTGGCGAAAATTTATTACTGGTTAGACCAGGAGGATAATATCCTTTATCACACCGTTAAATTCACCGAATATTTTTCTATTCTCAAAAATAAATTCCCGGAAGATACTTTGATCAGGATGTATAGCGGTGATCAAATCTTCGATCCGCCTGGTTTTGATACTACTGATGCTCATGCGCCACGCTGGGCTGTGCTGCAGCGGGAAACGATGAAAAGAATGCTGAAGAAGATCGACTGGTGGGTCAACAAAAAGCAAATTGAGAATGGAGAGATGGGAGGGAAGTATGGTGATGATGTGGAACTCCTGCGCTGGTGGTTGCCTGCGATACTTGGTGCAGATGATTCAATTGCACAGAAAGGATATAAGCGCCTGGCAGATGGTGTATGGAACAGCGATGCATTGGAAAAAGGATTTGCCAAACGCATCGATGATGTAGAACATTCGGCGGAATTATTCCGTGATACACATCCATCGCTGTTTATGATGAACTATGGCGACCCGGAATACGTGGAGCGCTGCCTGATCAGCATGCAAAACTTCCGCGATGTATGGACAGGCATTACGCCCCTGGGTCACCTGCATTTCAAATCATATTATTTATCTGCTATGCATGTGCTGGATGATTCGGTGCATGGTATCGATGTGGCCTTGAATGCAAGAGCCATCTTGCCCGGTTTGTGGGCCGCCTGGTATAATCATAATCCTACGCTGATCAAATTATTTTCTGCCTGGGGTAATTCATGGATCGCCGATGCCAATAGAACTGATAATGGCAAACCGGCAGGCCTGATGCCATCGGCCGTTTCCTTTGCGCATGACCGCATCGGTGGTAATTCACCGGATTGGTATGACGGTCACCTTAGTTATGATTATTACCAGTGGGATCATATCGGTCATGTGGGTGAATTACAAAGTCATTTGGTGGGTATGTATGGCATCACCGGCAATACTCATTTTTTGCAACCGTTGAATACTTATGCATCGCTGATGAAAGAGGCGGCGCTTCATAAAAATGAATTAGTGAATGCAAAGCCAGGTTCCCTGAACTGGGCCAAATACTTACTCATCAATGGCGGCATCGATCATGAAGCCGGCGATAACCCGATGGGCGAGTTATTCGCTATGGCCAAAAGTATTATCCATAACAACCGGTATGATTCGCTGATCGCTTTATATGGTCAGCCTTATAACAGGTATCAGATCACCGGTAACAGGGATGAGATCAATAACGGATTTGAAGAAATACTATCTGCACTGCGGTATAATTTTCCCTTATCGACCAGTGAAGTCAAATTCACTGACAGGGTATACATGCCGGGCAGCGACCTGCTCATGGGTATGTATACGGGTCATTTTGCAGCGGGCTATGAATATCCTTCGCTGGTAGCGACCTGGAAAAATACAGGGGCCGATGTTTCGGTCTTTGTACGCAAGGGAGATCAGCGATCCGCCAGTATTTCATTATATAATTTTGGCGAACAGAAATCTGTGCGCATGAATACCTGGCAACTCGAGCCCGGTGTTTATATTGTAAAACAGGGAATTGATAGCAATGATGATGATATTATCGATGGAGAAGTTACAGAACAGCGGGTTGAATTAAAGGAAAGAGTAAATGCTATTGACCTTATTCTTCCTTCAAAAAAGGAAACCGTGATACAGATCGAACAGGTACAGTCGTATGGAGCTGCACCGGCTGATGAAGCAGATCTTGCGCTTACTAAAAATGATATTCATTTTAAACCGGGCAACCGCATTATTTGCAGGATACATAATATCGGGAGCAAAACTGCACACAATGTGAACGTGGAGCTTTTTATCGATAATGTAAAAAAAGAAACCACGCTCATACCTGTAATCGAAGCGCCGGTTGACCTGCGTCCGCGCTGGACAGATATTCAATTTGATCACCTGCCCGCAGGAAAACATACAGTGCAGGTAAAGATCAATTTTTCCCAAAAAGAAATTACACGGCTGAATAACGAAGCCGAATCTTCGTATTAAATTCTATGTGTGTATTCCTATGAGACCTATATGCCTATGTGGTAAAAAACTGACTGGCGTAGTCTTGCCACATAGGCACATAGGTGAACATAGAATTAATTATAATCGCTTTCTATACATACTGGGGGTGGTGCCGGTATACTTCTTAAACACGCTTGCAAAGTATTGTGAATTTTGAAAACCTGTTTCAAAAGCAATCGAAGTGACCGACCATTCTTTCTTAGCCAGTAACTCCTGCGCTTTTTTTATTTTATACCGCAATACATAATCCAGTGGTGTTTTTCCTGTTTCTTCCTTGAACCATGCTTTGAAATGGGAGAGTGATAATCCTGCTGTTTTTGCCAATGCTTCCAGCATCACGGGTTCATCGAGATGTGTTTCAATAAAATAATCGATTGCCTGCAACCGGGCAGATGTTTTAGTAGTTATTGTTTTTTCAGAAGCATTGATTATTTCAAGCAGGCAATCCGTTACACGGTGCTGTAAGTTGATAAATTGAAATGACTGTTTGCGATCGGCATACAAGCGGAAAATAGCTTCCAGCTTTTGTTTGAGTAATGGCGTTCCTTTGAAATGGCGGGGCAACTGCAATAAACGGGTGCGCCATTCGGCAGCAAGTTTTCCTTCGTAACGGAGAAATTGCTTTTGTTTACGGGCATCCAGCCTGATGATGATCCAGTACAGTTCGCCTTTTTCTTCGGGATATTTACCGGTGCCATGCCATTCGCCGGGATAGGTAACAAAGAGGTCACCTCCTTTGATCCGGTACAATTCACCTTTTACTTCGTAAACCTGTTCGCCTTTGCTGCAAAAGCAAATCTCCATCATCTGCCGGTGCATATGTGCAGGTAATTGCTGGTGGGTTTGGTTATAATTATACTTGCCGATCACCATGACTTCTGTAAAGCCGGCCTTGCGCAGATCGAGAATGATCCGTTCGGGAGAAGAAGCTGTATCGATCGATTTGATTTTCGGCATGTATAAAATAGTACGGTGAGATTATCCGGAAAGCCGGCATGAAATTACAATGCTATTTTTGAAATACATCAAAAGAACGTTATGATTGCCATCAATAAAGAACAGGAAAGTTTTTTTAAAGAGAAGGGATACCTGGTCGTGGAAAATGTGTTGACGCCGCAGGAAATTTCTTTTTACCGCAACCTGTACGATCAGTTCCTCTCCAATGAAATTGATGCATCACGGTACCGCTCCGACCTCGGCGCTCATGCAGGTGACAAGGAAACCCCGAAAAATAAAGAACGCATTACACAGATCATGCTGGTCAGCCGGTTGATGCCATCGATACTGGATATGCCATTGCATAAAAATACGCTTGCGATCGCCAAAGAATTACTGGGAAATGATATGGCGCTTGATTTCGATATGCTGATCGATAAAGCACCGCATTCGTCAACGGCTACACCCTGGCACCAGGACTGCGCCTACTGGATCAGTATGCCGGATACAAGAGCTGCCAGTTGCTGGACAGCATTGGATGATGCCTGGATCGATAACGGGTGCATGTGGTATGTGGCCGGTTCGCAAAACCTGCCGGTGCGTCCGCATCACCAGGTAGGAAAGGGTGGAGGCGCACTTGAATGTGATGCCAATGAAGCAGAAGCAACAGCAGTGGAAATAAAAGCGGGTTCCTGTGTATGGCATCATGGAGGAACCATTCATTATAGTCGCGGTAACACGACGGATATGCGAAGGAGAGCATTCATTACCAACTTCCGGCCGGCGGCGATGATCGAATATGAAAGGGAAAGAGGCTTTGATCATTCGGGAGAGCGGGAAGTGCGTGATGAACGGGCAAAAGATGATAAATAAGTCCAGGGAGCGGAGAAACAGGACGGTCCTGCTTTAAGTTGATTTCCCGCTATTTTCCAGGTGGATTAATTTATGTGAAATGAGGCGGCAAATTATTTCAGGAATTGAGGGTTTTCCCCTAATTTAGGGTACGTACACGGAGCTTGAATACCAAAGAACAAACGAGTGGGGCAAACAGAGAGCTAAACAAACCGGTACTTAATTATTTCCTAATTTACGGGTACGTACCCGTAAATTGAAAATTGTTTTATATTTTCGGTGCTGACAGGTTAGGGCCAATACGCCATTTGAACGAAATTGTTTACGTATGAAACTGACGTTGTGGAGGTATTCCATGTTGGGTGCGTGTATAATGCCGATGGTAGTCAGCATCGCTATGGCATTGCCCGTCAGTCTCGCCGCCAGAGAACCTCTTCACTTCAATACCCCCGCATCAATCAAAGAAAACAATACCGCTGTTCCTGTATTGCCTGCTCCGAAACATATTGAACAATCGGGAGCGCAATTATTCAATACGCGCATTATAAATATCGTAGCTGCCGATGGATTGCCTTCGGAAGTCAAACAAAATATCGATTGGCATTGGAACCAGTTTCTAACGGAATCAGTTGCTACCGGATCAACAGGGACTGCCTCATCTGTCGAAATTGCTTTGCTCGGAAAAGATAAAGACCTGGATACACGTATTGCTATTGCAGCCTCCTCCTGGATAAAACAAATAGGTGATGAAGGATATATTCTTATCCTGCATAATCAGCAACGGTTATTGGCGGCACGTACCGAAACCGGTCTTTTTTACGGGTTACAATCTTTAAAACAATTGATAAGAGCAGGCTGGAAGCAGGAGATCGTAATAGCAGACTGGCCCAGTTTTGCCAACCGTGTTATTTATGATGATATCAGCCGCGGACCTATTTCTACCGTCGGTTATATCAAGAAGCAGATTGAACGCATGGCGGAATTAAAGATCAATGCCTTGTCATTTTACATCGAACATATCGTACAACCTGTTTCTCATCCCGATTTTGCACCGGCCGATGGAAAGCTCACCATTGCACAGATCAAAGAACTTTCTGCCTATGCAAAGAAATTTCACATGCAACTGATCGGTAGCTTCCAGTCATTCGGTCATTTTGAAAAAATATTAGCCCTGCCGCAGTATGCTTCGCTGGGCGCTACTTCCAATCTTATTTCCCCGACAAATCCGGCAGCGCGTCAATTTTTAAAAGATGTGATCGGTGAATTATGTGATGCATTCGATTCACCCTGGTTTAACGTGAACTGCGATGAAACGTTCGATCTGGGACAGGGAACGACCAAACCTTTTGTAGATAGTATGGGTGCGGCGGCTTTTTATGCCAGCCATCTTCGTTTTTTATATGATATCGTCAGGCAGCATGGAAAGAAAATGATGATGTGGGGTGATTTTGCCCTGGAGCATCCCGATGTACTGGATATGCTTCCCAAAGATATTACATATCTCACCTGGGAATATGGCAATCAATCTTCGTATGACCGTTGGATAAAACCATTCACCGAGCGTCATCTTTCATATATGGTATGTCCTGGTATTCTCAACAGCTACCGGATGTTTCCCGATATGATGATGGCCAAAGAAAATATTGCCGGTTTTTCAAAAGCCGGTTCAGATAATGGTGCCGATGGAGTGATCACAACGATCTGGGATGATGGCGGCACCTATCTTTTTTCCGCGGATTGGTATGGTGTATATGTAGCGGCTGAAAAAAGCTGGACCACAGATACAACCGCTGCTGCTTCTTTTAATACACGATATGAGCAAACTGCTTACGGTACGCAGAATGACAACTATGTAAAAGCCTTGTTCAAACTGATGGAATTGCGCCGGTTGGCACTGACCTATGACCTGAATGACAGGTTATGGCAGCAAAAGATACTTCCCGACAGTAATAAAAAAATGATCCTGAACAATACCAGTGCTGATAAAGCCATGCAGTTACTCGATGAAGCAGGTGTTTTTATCAGTGCTGCGAATCCCGGCAGGAATAAAACAGATATCAGTACGCTGGCATTTTCGATCAGGCAATACCGGCTGATGATCGAAACAAGATTGCAGATCGCGGAGATCGCGAAGTTATACAGGCAGTTGATGACCTCATCCGTTGCTCCTTCCTTTGATCAGTCGGTTAACAATGTGTCGGCATTGATCGAAAAATATAAAGCACTGCAGGCTGAATTTAAAAATGCCTGGCTCAACGAAAATCAATTGTATTGGCTCGATATTGTATTGGCCCCTTATGAAAAGAAAATAAAAGATCTTTCACAGTTAAAGCAAGCGTTAATGGTAAGCAGAGAGCGGTTGTCGCAACGGCAACCGCCACCTTCTGCTTTGCAAGCGAGACTGGCTATCGAAGTAAGTGACAATTTCTACTTCCAGAACTGGATGTTTACAGGGCCTTTTCCTGTGGCTGATCAATTTCCCGCATTTCTTTATGCAGATACCAAAGAATATAATAAGCCGCCTTCGCCCGGAGATTTTACACAATACCAGGGAAAATTATACCGCTGGAGAAAATTCGTTTCACCGGATGGAGGTATTATCGATCCCGACCAGGTATACGATAAAACCAAAGCAGCGTTTCTCTATGCATATTGCTCCGTTACTACCGATGAAACATTGGCCGTACCTGCTTATATGAAAACAGTCAATGGCGCTGAATTGTATTGCAATGGTGAAAAGATCGCGCAGGAACAAAAAGGAGATGAGATAAGATCGGTAATGCCTTTTAAAAAGGGGATCAACCATATCCTGATCAAACTAAGACAACAACCGGAAGCGGATAATTCTTTTACATTCCGGCTGGATAATAAAGAGAGAGTTACGAATCATAAACACAAATATCAATTAAACGCGAAAACAGAATCGTATGATGCAGAGTAAACGATGGCTATTTGTACTGGTGATGGTGCTGGGTATGCAAAGCGTTTCTTCTTTACAGGCGCAGGTAAAAAAAGAAGATGTTATAAAAGCGGTGAATGAAACCGCCTATTATGTGGCCAATGTGATGCTTGACAAAGAAGGAAAATCACGTTGCGATTATAATGTAACGGAAGGCAAATGGTACCCCTACGAAGTGCCCTGGCATACCGGCCAGGCTGTAAATGCGCTGCTGGCAGCTTACAAACAAACCGGTAATAAATCCTACCTCGATGCGGCCAAACGCGGAGGCAATTACTGGATCACCATGGAAGTAAAAGATAAACCCGAAGCGCTCCGCGGAATGGTGGATGCTTTGCATGGTGATGTACTGGGAGAAGATTTTATTGTTTTTGCAACGGTATCCGATGGTACACCGGGTATCTATGAATTATCAAGAGTGACCAAGGATCCCAAATATGCAAAAGTGGCCACTTCTGCGGCATCCTGGATGCTGAAGAACATGTATTATCCCGAGCAGGGAGTATGCTATGATAATGTAGACGCCAAAACAGGAGAGGTGCTGAAAGAATCTAGTCCTTTCTGGAAAGGAAAGAAAGATCAGAAATTATTTGATGTATCACGCCCCAATACCGAAGGATTTTTATTCAAAGATGCGTATGAGTTTTCCGGTGATACAAAATTCAAGGATGCTTTTATTCTTTTATGCAATAGCCTCGTGGAAAAACAAGGACCTGAAGGAGTATGGATGCAGTTCATGCCCAATTTCGCTGAGGTGCATTCTTTCCATCCCCGTTTTTCCCTTTGGTATGCCGAATCATTGATAGAAGCTTTCAAAATGACAGGCGATAGAAAATACCTGGAATCAGCTGCTAAAACAGCCCGCGTATTTGCCAAAGCGCAACAGGCCAACGGAACCATCTTCTATGATAACTATACCGATGGAAAAGTTCCTGATAAAGGTTCCGTAACCGGTTCCGCGGCTGCATTGGGAGGTATTGTATGGATCGCTTTATCGAAAGAAGGATATAAAGAATTTGATCCGTATATCGAAAAATCGGCGATGTGGTTATTGAACAACCGCTATGCACAGGATCATCCTGACCCGAACCTGCGTGGCGCTGTACTGGAAACCAGAACACGGATGAAGAAAGATAAAGTGTGGATCACCAACCGTGATATCGGCACTTCATTCGCGCTTCGCTTCTTTGTGGATTATCTCAATTTTAAATACAAATAAGTCTTAATTCTAACTGTTAAAAACGATTGCTATGACGCTCAACTATTTTATCACCAAAAAATGTCTGCGAATGAAAAAAAGTATGCAAAGACTGCTTTTGGTATTGTCGATGATGATACCAGTCTTTACTACCGCTTTGGCACAATCCAACGGTAATATAAAAGGGCAGATCACCGATGCGGAAGGAAACGCACTGCCGGGAGCCTCTGTTTCGATCAAAGGAACGACAAGAACAGAGATCACCAACCTGTCGGGCAATTTCGAAGTACTCAATGTAAAAGAAGGAAGCTATACGCTTGTCGTTAATTACATGGGTTACAAATCCACAGAAGCCAGCCTGGATGTTAAATCCGGTCAGACGGCTGTCAAAAATTTTACATTAACCCTGAATACTGTGAAACTGCAGAGTGTAACAGTATCTGCCGTAAGGGAAGGTCAGCAAAAAGCGCTTAACCAGCAGCGGAATGCTGATAATATCAAACAGATCGTATCAGCTGACCTGATGGGTCGTTATCCCGATCTGAACGTAGCTGAATCCATGCAACGCCTGCCCGGTGTAACGATCGGCCGCAACAGCAGTGGTGAAGGTTCTACTGTTCAGTTAAGAGGTACGCCCGCCAATTTCACCAACATCAATGTAAACGGTGAGCAGATCATGAGTACACAGGAAAATGGTCAGCGCAGTGTGAGCCTCGATGGGATCCCGGTAGGTCTTCTTTCTTCTATGGAAGTAGTGAAGACATTAACGCCTGATCTCGATGGGGATGCGATTGCCGGCGCCATCAATTTAAAAACGCCGACTGCTACTTCTATGCGTCCAAAACTCAGCGCTGATCTTGGTGCTGGTTATAACGATCTCAGAAGTAGCCTGAATGGTATTGGCAACCTTACTTTAGGCAAACGTTTCCTGGCTGATGAGCAAAATCCTAACGGTAAACTCGGTATCCTTTTAAATGGAAGCTATTACCGCACCAAGAACGGGTATGATGAACTGACC
>CAMLGR010000123.1 GCA_946479615.1 uncultured Bacteroidota bacterium
ACTGGTTCCGGCAGTATAACCGTAAGCGACGCAGGAAGCGGAACGACCAGGGTCGTCCCCGTTAGTTGGGCCATTCCAAATATGAAAAATAGCGGCCGGTACAGAGAGTAAAGGACAGTTAAAAACAGATTTTTCTTATTTTCATTAGTACTTCTATCAATAAGATAACCCACGCTAATGAAAATGCCTGCCATCTTTATAAAAAGAAGTTTGCTGTTATTCTTTTTATACAGCACCCATCTCTTTGCACAAAACCCCGGTTCACTCAACGAAGGATTTAAAAATCCTCCACCGGATGCATGGCCCCGCACCTGGTGGCATTGGACAAAAAGCAATATCACAAAAGAAGGTATCACCAAAGACCTCGAATGGATGAAACGCTCCGGCATTGCAGGATTTCAACTGGCCGATGTAAATGCAGGTACAGGACAAACCGTAAAAGACCCCATCGTTTTTGGTTCCTCCCAATGGCTGGACGCTGTCCGTTTTGCAGCATCAGAAGCAGGCAGGCTTGGTCTCGAAATGACCATGTTCAGTTCGCCGGGATGGAGCCTTACAGGTGGTCCCTGGGTGAAACCCGAACAGGCTATGAAAAAGCTCGTGTGGAGTGAACTGGAAACAGAAGGCGGAAAACGTTTTTCAGATAAATTACCGGTTCCTCCTTCGAATGAAGGTGCTGGTCCGAACCTGCCAAACAATAATAATAAGACCGAAGGATTTTATCGCGATTTTGCCGTCATTGCTTTTCGAACACCTGCCGGTGAGGATAATAAATCGTTGCCACAGGTAACAAGTAATAATGGAACAGAAAACGCAAGCCCTTTAACAGATAATGATATAACTACATTTCTACGGGTAAAGCCAGCTCCCGATAATAGCAGCGCCTGGATACAGCTTTCTTACGAGCAACCCTTTCCTGCAAAAGCAATCACCATAGCAGCGCGCAGGGGCATCCCATTTGGTAGCGTGTCAGCGAGCGAAGATGGAATTCATTTTACCACACTCACTATGCTTCCCGGGAAATCGGGTTATCGCGGCGGCGCTATCCGCACCTATACTTTTCCTGAAACCCATGCAAAATATTATCGTATTGAATTTACCAATGCAGCACCGCGACCTGCTGATGTGATTTCAGAAGCAACCACTGCGGCAGATACGGCATACGATATCACTGAAATTCACCTGCATGCAGGTGCACGTATCAATCGCTGGGAAGATAAAGCAGGGTTCAACTTTTTATTTGAATACAATGGCGTGGCTACACCCGGTGTGCCCGCAAACGCATCTATTGATCCTTCGGCAGTAATTGATCTGACCGGTAACATGACTACTGACGGAACATTGCAATGGAACATTCCCGAAGGGAAATGGACGATCATGCGTTTTGGATACGCATTGACAGGAGCGAAAAACCGTCCGGCCATACCTGCCGCACTCGGTTATGAAGTAGACAAAATGAATCCTGGATATGTAACAGCTTATATGAAGGGGTATACAGATCCTTTGAAGCAATCATTGGGAGACCTGTATGGAAAAACACTGCACTATTTCATCATGGATAGCTGGGAAGCGGGTATACAAAACTGGACAGATATCATGCCTGCTGAATTTGCAAAGCGAAGAGGGTATGATTTAATTAAATACCTGCCGGCGCTGACAGGCAGGATAGTAGGTACTGCTGAAATCAGCGACCGCTTTCTCTGGGATTTCCGTCGCACATTGGTCGACCTGATCGCTGTCAATCATTATGGAACGATAACAGATTACCTGCATACGCAGGGCATTAAAACCTATGGCGAAGCAGGTGGTGTATCATTGGAATCGATCGAAGATGCGTTGCTGAATAAAAAATATGTAGACATACCTATGGGAGAATTCTGGGTGCAGGATCTTCATCCTTCTTCGATGTATTACCAGGATGTACGCGGGGCGGCTTCTGCTTCGCATGTCTATGGGAAAAATCTGGTCGCTGCAGAAGCATTTACAGGAGGCGACTATGAATCGCCGCAAACATTGAAAGAGATCGCCGATTACTGGTTTACGCAGGGTGTGAACCGGCTGGTGTTCCATACCTCTGCCCATCAACCATTGGATACAAAGCCTGGTAATACGATGGTAGGTACGCATATTCATCGCAACATCACCTGGGCTGATCATATAAAGCCGTTCACGAATTATTTGGCACGTGTTTCATTTATGCTGCAACAGGGACAATACGTAGCAGACATAGCTTACCTGTTAAATGAAGGCGCGCCATCTACAATGCCGTTTTGGGGTGCGGGGTTGCAACCTGTTACTCCCAAAGGTTACCAGTTCGATTATATCAATGCAGATGTATCATTGAATCTGATGTCGGTTAACCAGCAAGGCAAACTGGTAGTACCCGGTGGTATGACGTATTCAGTGCTAGTGCTGCCTGCCACCACGGAAATGACATGGCTCATGCTACAAAAGATCAAAGAGTTGGTAGCAGGTGGCGCTACAGTTATTGGGCCCAAACCTGTCCATGCTCCGGGTCTTTCCCATTATCCTGCATCGGATAGTGCGATAACAGAACTTGCTTTTGATCTATGGGGTGATCTTGATGGAGTAAGCCGAACGAAGCGTAATTATGGTAAAGGAAAAATAGCTTGGGGTCTTTCTCTCGAACAGGTATTGCTGGAAGCAGCTGTAGATAAAGATGCAGCATTTAATTATGGCGATGATGAAGTGTCCTGGATTCATCGCCGGAATGATGATACGGATATTTACTTTGTTGTTAATCGTACGAACACACCGCTTGATCTGTCGGGCCGGTTTCATATAACGGATAAAGACGTGCAATTATGGCATCCCGACAACGGATCAACAGAACCCGCTTCTTATCGTATCGACAGCAATACAATCAATGTAAATATGTCACTGACTGCACATGAAGCTGTGTTTATTATTTTCAAGGGCAAAGCATTGCAGGCTGCACGAACAGTTCCGGATAAAAAATATACTGAATTAAAACAACTCACCGGTGGCTGGGATATCAGTTTCCCTGGAAATACTGGCGCACCTCCGGCAATACATATTCAGCAACTCGCTTCCTGGACGGATAATGCCGATGAAGGCGTTAAGTATTTTTCAGGTACCGGTACTTATACCAGGACATTTGAAGTAAAAAAAGAATGGCTGCATACAGGAGCAAGGATTTTGCTTGATCTAGGGGTAGTAAAAGATATGGCCGAAGTATATGTGAACGGAACCCGCATGGATTTTTTGTGGAAACCTCCTTTCGAAACAGACATAACAAATGCATTGAAGCCAGGTAACAACACGCTACGCATACTTATCACCAATGAATGGACCAATCGCTTGGTAGGCGACAAAGAACATCCCGATCATAAAATACTGGAGGCATATCCGCCGCCATTCGGCAGACGGCAATACGAACTCTCCGCATCAGGATTGATTGGCCCCGTGAAGTTAATGCGCAAATAATGCCTATGTGTGTATTCCTATGTGTCCTATGTATCTATGTGGTAAAAAAGCTGACTGGCGTAATCTCACCACATAGGCACATAGGACACATAGGAATACACACATAGCTTAATTAATAACAACCGATGGCGTATATCCCGCCAGGAATGTATTGACTACGGACCTTGGTGTCAATACTAAAAATTGATCTTCTTTGATGGTAGAAAGAGCAATACGATCTTCATATCCAAACGGTGTCCAGCGATGAAGTATCTTATTATATAATAGATAAGGCTCTTCCTGTAATAATATGAAAACGCCATCCGGAAGGTTACTGAGTTGTGTTTCCTGATACATGACTTTCTTTCCATCTTTATCAATTCTTTCCTGCTGTAATATATTATCTATCTCACCGATAAGTACTTTGCTGGTAAAGCCATATTCAGGATTTCCCCTCACCCAGCATTCACGGAAACGATTGAAGTCCGCGCGCCGGCATTCGGCACAGGGCCGGTGACCTGCTGCAAAGGCAGTCGCTTCATCCCAGGAAAATAACTCCGTATATAGCTTCGGTGTCATCACCTTTCTTTGTCTTCCTTTGAATTGAAGTAAACAGATCAGCCATCCTTTCGACTTAAAAGGCCTGACGATATGCTGCTGGTCATCGTGCAATACGCCACCACGGTTTCCCATCCAGGCGCCCCTGGCTTTTGTTCTGATCAGATTACCCATCGGGTCGAGCCTGTTCTGTAGCATTGTGTTGAATTGTTAAGGAAAGTTCCGGATTTTTAAATAAACCCTATGTGCTCCCTGTGTTTCTATTCTCCTATGTAGTAAAAAGACACCGCAATTAAACTACTGACCATAAAAGCCTTTCAGCAAGCCGCTATTGTCATACCGGGGTCAGTTTACTGTTTGCGTAAACCAATTTTCCCGATTGGTAAAACATCGGCAGGTATCAGGCGGCACTTTTGCAGCTCAACTCAAAACCATAAAATAGCTCAGATGATACGACTGCTTTTATCTTTCCTCCTTGTCATTTTCTTTACCACTTGTTTATTGGCAAACAATACAAGTGATGGCACAGGTTCTATCAGTGGCACTGTCAGTACCAGCGATCTTCAACCGGCTGCTTCCGTAACGGTACAATTGAAAGGAACTAAAAAGATAATGGTGACAAACGATAAGGGTACTTTTACATTTAAGAATATCGCGCCCGGTAACTACAGCATCGAACTCACTTATATCGGGTACGCGAAAATGGAGAAGGAGATCCTGGTGGAAGCAGACAAAACCGTCAGCGTGAATTTCCAGTTAAATGAAAATATTGCACAGCTTACCGAAGTATTGGTTAGTACCAACCGTAAATCCTATATCGCTTCCAAAGCATCTACCTCTTTACGCCTGAATGCCGACCTGATCGAAATACCACAGAATATTACCGTAGCTACCAGGCAAACGCTGAACGATATGGGATTGCTTACCAAGAGTGAGATCTTCCGCATTTCGAGTGGTATCACCAAAAGTTATGGCAATGAACTCGATCTTACTTTCCAGATCAGGGGGATCAATTCTACCTATGGCACTTACCGCAATGGGGTAGGTGGTCCCATCTGGTGGAATGCACAGGAAGATGCCAGCATGATCGAACGAATGGAATTTGTAAAAGGACCTGCTGGTTTTATGCTGGCGAATGCAGAACCCGGCGGATTGGTCAATGTCGTTACCAAGCAACCTACGCACCAGCATATCGCCGAAGCAGGATTCGGGATCGGAAGCTGGAACATGATGCGCACCTACCTCGACTTGGGTGGTGAATTTAAAAAAGAAGGAAAACTCACCTACCGCCTGAATATGGGCGCTGAACAAACAAACGATTACTATCATTTTGGTGATTTCTACAGGTATTGGTTTTGCCCGGCGCTTACGTATGATTTTTCAGATAAGACGTCCCTTACTTACGAGCTCAACTATGTAAAAGCGGCTGCACAGGAAAATGCACACCAGTCCATCACCATCGACGGTGATTTCGAAAAATTACCGGTTGATTTTGCGATCAACGATCCTAATAACCCGAAATTCTTCGGGGCAGATATGTATCATAAGCTCAGCCTGCAACATAAGATCAGTGATGACTGGATCTTTCATGCACAGGCAGCTTATATGACTACAGACTGGGATGGCACTACCATGTATCTGCAGGGCATCAGTCCCAATAAAGATTCACTGGACAGGCAGAACTTTTTCAGCGACTGGACAGGTAAGCTCACCAATATGCAATTATTCCTTGATGGCAGATTCCTTACCGGTAAACATGCCGAACATAAAGTGCTGATTGGAGTAGACTATGGAAAAGGCAATGAAGGAAGCACGTATGATAATATCTGGGAGAATAATCCTTACCCGATCTCTATCGCCAATCCCATTTATTATCTGCCAAAGGACACGCTCAATGCCTTTCATAACAAACAAAGCTGGGTAACAACCAATCGCTGGGAAGCGATTTATGTGCAGGATCATTTAAAATTATTCGATAAACTGGTAGTGACTATAGCTGGCAGGTTTACACATCTTACTACCGGCCAGGACTATTTCGATCCTTCTGATCCGCAATATGAAATTAATGACAGCCGGTTTACACCCAGGCTGGGATTGACCTATCTTTTTACCAAAGATATTTCTGCGTATGTATTGCATGATGAAAGTTTTCTTGCGCAACGCGGGGCTATTTATGGAGGAGGACGGCTGCCACCACTTACAGGAAGTAATGACGAGATCGGTGTAAAGGCGTTGCTTTTTAAAAAACAATTATCCATTGCCGCCTCTGTATATGATATAAAGAAAAATGATCTCGGTACCACCGATATGATACACCCGGGATTCTACTTAAAGACAGGACAGGTGCGCAGCCAGGGTGTGGATATCGATATTGCAGGAAGGATCAGTGCCAATCTGTATATCAATGCCAACTATGCGTATGCCAATGCACGTATTACAAAAGATGAAGACAAAACAATCATCGGTATTCAGAATGGAGGCACCTGTAAGAACCTGGCGAATGCCTGGTTGAAATACCAGGTCAACGATGGTCCTTTCAAAGGATTGGGTATTGGCGCCGGTTACCAGTTTACCGACAAACGCAGTGCTACTTATCCCGGCTGGAACACTTCCAGCGGTAATAAATATTTGCCTGCGTATAGCCTGATCGATGCTTCTGTTTCCTATAGTGCAAACAGGTTTAATATTGGCTTTAATATCTACAATATCGCCAATAAAAGATATGCAGCAGGTGGCGACTGGTATCCCGATTACGATGAATACATCTTTTACCAGGGTACACCTGTGAATTTCAGGTTGCAAACCACCGTTCGGTTTTAACCAAAGAAATAATAGGGAATAAGAAATAAGGATGAGGCAGTAAATGTAAAATATAAAACCGCAAAATATAAAATGTAAAAGGGGTTCCTGCTGTCAGGAACCCCTTTTACATTTTATATTTTACATTCTGCGGTTTTACATTTACTTCCTCATCCTTATTCCTTATTCTTTCTCCCACCTTTTCGTACTTCCAACCAACCAGTTAGTGTAACAAGTTTTTTTTCGCCTCGAAAAAGGTGAAAGTTTGACTTATAAATCAAACAACATGAAAAAAGGAAGTTTATACATGATGCTGGGGCTGCTGATGCTGGCGCAACAAAGCCTGGCGCAAGAGGTAATATCCTTTTCCGGAAAAATTACTACTACCGAAGGCAAACCTGTTTCCAGTGCAGTGATCACCCTGAAAAATGAAAGCGGTAAAAAACGTGCAGAGATCACAGATAAGGAAGGCGCATATACATTCAGTGAAATAGTGCCTGGCATCTATGCTCTTTCCGTTACCCACGCAGAATTTAACAGCTTCAGCAAAGATTCCATCCTTATCGATGCAACTAATAATACACTTCCTGCGATCACGCTTTCCCCGGCAGCAAAAACCCTTAGTGAAGTACAGGTCGCTTCTATCAAACCCTATATATCGCAGACAGCTGATAAGATCACGCTGAATGTAAGTGCAAGTCCGGTAGCTGCCGGGAGCAATGCGTATGATGTATTACTGGGTGCGCCCGGTGTGATGGAGCAAAACAGCAATATCCAGTTCCGTGGCAGATCGGTGCTGGTACTTATCGATGGCCGTCAGACCAATCTCAATGGTGATGAGCTGAAGAACTTTCTTTCTTCCATGCCCGCCAGCGGGATCGATAAAGTGGAGATATTACCAAGTCCTTCTGCCAGGTATGATGCACAGGGTGGTTCAGTGATTAATATCCGGCTGGCGAAGAACAAAAACTTTGGTACCAATGGTACTGTAACGGCAGGTGTTGGCGCAGGTAAGTTTGGCCGCTACAATGCCGGCCTTAGTCTTAATCATCGCAATAAAAATGTAAATATCTATGGCAGTTATGATTATCAATATAACCGCCAGTATTATAAAAATTATTCAGATCGTACTGTTGAGCCCGGGTTTCACATACTGCAGAACGAATATGATGTACGGGAACGCAACAATCATTCGGCTAAGATCGGGCTCGACTATGATCTCAATAAGCGTACTTCATTCGGCATCCTGGCAAAGGGTCTTTTAAACTATCGAGACAGGAATGTAGATAACCAGTCTGTCATTGACAGGGCCGCTTCAGCCGATTCATTTTCAAATGTGCATACTGCTGGCCGTGCCAGGTTTATCAGTCCTTCTGTCAATCTTTACTGGAGATCCATACTTGATTCCACAGGCCGTGAGCTTTCTTTCAATGCCGATTATTTCGATTACTCCAAAAGATGGAACGATGATTTTGTTACCCGCTACTATGATGAGAATGGTATTATGTATGCCGATCCTTATTTCCTCAAAGATCAGTCGCCTTCGGATAATACAGTCACCTCTTTCTCCGCTGATTTTGTAAGCCCCGGTAAAAAAGGTCGTATCGAAGCAGGTCTTAAAAGCACTTTTACCAAAACCGATAACGATGTGACCTGGGAGTACAGGGATGTGACGGACTGGAAAATGGATCATGGTAAGACCAACCGTTTTATCTACCATGAAAACATCAATGCCGCGTATGTCAGTTATTCAAAACAAATTAAGGAGTACAGCCTGCAATTGGGATTGAGAGCGGAACAAACCAATTCACGCGGCCGGTCGGTCACGCTGGGTACGGAAACCAAAAGAGATTATACCAACCTGTTTCCCAATGTAGCAATCCAGTATGCGGCTTCTCCCATGCAACAATTTGGGTTTACCTACCGCAAATCGATACAGCGTTTTGGGTTCGAGATCGTCAACCCGTTTATCATCTATCAGAGCCAGTATTCCTATAGCCAGGGTAATCCCAATATCAAACCTATGATCATGCATTCGGTTGGTTTCTCGCATACCTGGAAATACCAGTTATTCAGCAGTCTTACGTATACGTATATCAAAGACGCATTATCATCGGTGTACAGGGAAGATCTTTCCAGTAACTCTATCATCAGCAGTTTTGATAACCTGAATAGTGCGAATGTGATCAATGCCAATATCACCTGGGCCAAAAGTATCGCCAAGGGCAAATGGATATCGACGAATACGGCAGGCGGCATTTATTCCAGGTACAAATCAACTGGTGATGGACTGCAATTGCAAAACGAGAAGATCACATATTACTACAGCAGCAGTAATATCCTGCGATTCAAGAAAGGCTGGAATGCTGAACTGACCGGTATGTATTATTCGCCGATGGCATCCGGTGTGTATAAACAACGTTCATTATTTACAGTCAATGCCGGCCTGGCCAAAGATGTATTGAAGAAAAAGGGAAACCTGAAGCTCAGTGTCCGTGATATCTTCAATACACTGGTGGTGAAATCTGATGTAAACTACCAGGACATCAATACGGTTAACCGGAATAAAACGGAATCTAGATTTGTCAACCTGGTATTTACCTATCGTTTGGGCAACCCGAATGTGAAAGCGAACAAGAACAGGAAAACAGGAGTGGAAGAGGAGCGTGGCCGGATGGGGGTAGAGTAATAGTAAAACGAATAAACAACAACCCGATAAACCATAACCATTGATCTGTCCTTTGAAACAATAGCGGAAGCCGAAAAGCTATAACAGAGTAGGCACATTTATCAATTGAAAATTTTACAATCATGAAACCAAAGAAATTGAATCAACCCGGAAGGATTTTTTCGCTCAAGAAAAGCACCGTTATGCGGCTCAACCAGGTGCAGAGCCAGCTGATCAAAGGTGGTTTGGCAGCGGAAGAGCAAACTACTACCGGTGATTTGCAAACCTGCGGCATCGCCTGCGGCGATTGTATGAGCACATTGCAGACACTGCGTTGCATTACCCGGACATTTATTACCGACTAAAAGCAACAACGATCCGCGCCCTATTATTTATTCATCTTTAAAACCGAAAAATATTTTCATGTATTGGCCAAGTACAGAAAAAAAGGGGATTCCGAAAACCTTCAGAAAAGAGTAGGAAAAACAATCATTTTCAAATTTTACAATCATGAAACCAAGTCAAGACAAAAACAGGAAATTCAACCTCAGCAAGCAAACAATCCAGCCTTTGGATAATTCCAAGCTGGCTGCCATCAAAGCTGGTGAAGCAGAAGCACACACAACAACTGTTGCGCTTTCTATCACTGTTGCAGGTGCCACTACCATTTTCTGCGTAGCTGTTTGCGCTGCTACTATCTAAGCATATTAACGGGCGGGCAATGGCCCCGGTTATTGCCCCCTGTTCTTATCAGGCAAGAAGTAAAACAACCATTAATTTATTATTAAAAAAATTGCATCATGAAACCACAAATCAACAACAAAAGAAAATTCAACCTGGATAAACAGCTTGTTCAAAAGTTGGACAGTAACAAATTAGCACAGGTAAAAGCCGGTAACGCTGAAGAAGCGGGTACTACTTTCTGGCTTTCTTTGATCGCCGGTGCTACTGTTGCCACAACAGGTACTGCAGGTGTAACTGTAGTAGTTGGTTGCACAATCATCGACAACGCTAAATGAATCAACCAGGAGCTGTGATGCGTCACAGCTCCTTTTTCTTCACATTTTAAAAAAACTTGTATGAATCACGTAGATTTAAAATCAGGAACTAAAAAACTGGCCTTCGATAAACAACAGATCAGCAGGCTCACGAACCTGGCCGTACAAGCCGCCAACGAACCTGATACCAGGCCAACCACCAACATTTCATATATCGCAGATTGTTTTTCGGCAATCGCATTCAATTGCCCGGGCTTTCCGACAACGGCATAAAAAAAGCCCCGTTGCCGGGGCTCCCATAATTGCACCAAGAAGTACAATCATGAAACCATTGTAAAGATAATAATTTTTTAAAACTCCCGGTAACGATATGCTGCGTTAGTCAAACGGTCAAGACGCTACCCTTTCACGGCAGAGATATAGGTTCGAATCCTTTACGCAGTACAATATTTTAAATACCAAGTATATGAGTATCCCATTTTCTTTTCATCCGACACTGGTTATCCGCACACCACGCTATCCTTTCAATGCTGACCACACCGAAAATGATTTCGACGGATTACTCAGGGACACCGGTTTCCTCGAATCTCTTTTCCTGGCTTCTCCCGTGCTTTACTATGAATGTATCAAGTATACCAAAGGGGAAATAAAAGAAGGTAAAGAGATACAGAAACTCAGGCAAAGTGTGCTTAAATATTATTCCCGTTCATTCAGCCGTTGCACACCCTTCGGTCTTTTTTCCGGTTGTGGTACTGCCGGCTGGACAGAAGAAAATACAGCCATTACCCTGGCTGCTCAACCCAAACGTCATACCCGGCTCGACATGAATTATTTGTGTGCACTGGCACAGTTCCTCGAAACATTGGCCGGGATCAAAGAACACCTGCTCTATTTTCCCAACTCGAGCATCTACAATATCGGTGATGAGATCCGTTACATCGAATACAAATATTTTGGCGGCAGACGCATCCACCAGATCAGTTCGGTTAGCGGTACCGATTACCTTGAACTGTTGCTTGGCAAATCACAACAGGGTATGACCATCCGCCAACTGGCAGACCTGCTCGCAGCGCCGGATATCGAAGATGAAGAAGCCGGACAATTTATTGATGAACTTTTACAGGCACAGCTCTTTGTAAGCGAACTGGAGCCCGCCATCACCGGCGACGAATTTGCACAACAGATACTGGCGGTATTGAAGAAAGTTTATGGTAATACGCAAAATGATGGGCTGCTTGAGATCATTGGTATACTGGAAACAGTGACCCGTAAATTGGCAGAGATCGATGCCTATACAGAAAATGATGTGATCGGGACTTACCAGGAGATCATGAATCTCTTGCGCAAACTGGGAGTAGCGTTTGATGAAAGCAAATTATTCCAGGTAGATATGTCGCGGGAAGTAGTGAGTGGCGGTATCTCAAAAACTGTACAGGACCAATTATTGGCTGCGCTTACACTACTCAACCGTTTTGGCGGAGGTAATACCAATGCCAACCTCCAGGGCTTTGCAAGAAAATTTTATGAAAGATACGAGGACCGTGAAATGCCATTGCTGGAAGTCCTGGATACGGAGACCGGTATTGGTTATCTCGATACGCATGCAGAAACGCATTCACCACTGACAGAGGATATCGTATTGCCGGTGCAGCGCAAATCCACTCATAATATCACCTGGTCGTCGCTGGAAAAATACCTGGTTGAAAAGATCACGGATGCTTACCGAAACGATCGTACCCATATCGAACTGAAAGAAGAAGAAATGACCTACCTGAAAAATGATAACTGGGGTGATCTGCCTCCTTCGCTTTCTATCATGTTCCGCGTGATCGATCCGGAGAAAAACCTATTATTTCTCGAAAGTGGTGCCGGGTCCAGTGCTGCCAACCTCTTGGGCAGGTTTGCACACGCTGATGAAAAGATCCGCCAGGCAGTAGAAGAGATCACGGCTGCTGAGCAGCAACAAAACAAGGATATCATCTTTGCCGAGATCGTTCATCTTCCTGAAAGCAGGGTAGGGAACGTATTATTGCATCCCGCTTTCCGCGAGTATGAAATACCTTACCTCGCGAAATCGTCCCTGGCTCACGATAAACAAATCCGTTTGCAGGACATCATGATCTCTGTAAAGCAGGAATCCGTTACGCTTCGTTGCAAACGTACGGGCAAAGTGATCATCCCGCGCCTCAGCAATGCGCATAACTACCAATACAATGCGTTGCCGGTCTACCAGTTCCTTTGCGACCTGCAAAACCAATACCTGCGCCCGGGTTTATATTTTCACTGGGGCACTATGAAAATGCAATTCAAAGTATTGCCACGGGTGATGTATGGTAATACGATACTCTGGCCCGCTACCTGGCAACTGCTCTATGCAGACCTGGCTGACCTGCGCGATGCCAAGCCCAATGAGCTGCCTGCACGTCTTGAAAAATTCATCGCCCAATGGAAATTACCGCGGTATGTGGTGCTGGCGGAAGGCGACAATGAACTGCTCATTGATTTTGAGAACATGGAAAGTGTAAGGATCTGGCTCGATGCGGTAAGAAAAAAACCGGGATCTGAGTTAAAAGAATTTTTGCGTCCGCTGAATGCAGCGTTCAGCAACGAAGATCATCAATCGTATAATAACCAGGTGGTAGCCAGTTTTGTAAAGGACAGGCCCACGTATGCCATCAATGGCGGCACCAAAAAGCCACAGGAAAACCCTTCGAAACGTTTCGTATTGGGTGACGAGTGGGTGTATTATAAATTTTATTGCGGGGTAAAATCAGCCGATAAACTATTGCTTGATGTGGTAGCACCGGTGATGAGAAAACTACAGGAAGAAGGAAAGATCGCTAAATTCTTTTTTATCCGTTACAATGATCCTTCTTTTCATATCCGGTTGCGGTTACAACTTACCGATCCTTCTCATTACGGCGATGTGATACGCCTGATGCACGAATATGCCCAGCCATTTTTGAGAAGCGGCTATATCTGGAAAATACAGACAGATACGTATAACCGGGAATACGATCGCTATGGAGTGGATACGATGGAAATGGCGGAATCCATATTTCATTATGACAGCGAAGCTGTACTGGATATGCTGGAGAAGACTTGGGGTGATGAACGGGAAAAAGTAAGGTGGCTCTGGACCATGCGGAATGTAGATGAATTGCTGACCGATTTTAATTATACTCCTGAAAGAAAGCGAAAACTGTTGGAAATGCTGAAAGATGCATTTGCCAAAGAATTCAATGCCGATAAATTCCTGAAGACACAGCTCAATAATAAATACCGTTTTCATAAAAAGGAAATAGAAACGTTGCTGGATAAAAAGCACGATGAAGAAAGTTCTTTGGCGCCGATTTTGGATTCATTGCATGCACGGTCAGCCAGGTCGCAACGAACTGTAGCAGATATCCTGAACTATGCAGAGCAGCAACAGGAGGCAAGTATCCTCGATAATTTTCTCAGCAGTTATATCCATATGCTGATCAACCGTTCAATCCCGGCCAAACAACGGTTGCATGAAATGGTGATCTATGATTTTCTCTACAGGCATTATCATTCTGTCCTGGCCCGTGAAGGAGCAATACATCAATCAACTAAAGTAACTGTTATTTAAACCTGTTTAAACTGTTATCCATGTTCAAGAAATTTCCCAACTTCCGGCAGCATGATGAAAAAGATTGTGGTCCTACCTGTCTCCGGATCATTTGTAAATACTATGGCAAGGTCTTATCTGCCGATTATTTGCTGGAGCAGAGCCAGACAACAAGAGAGGGAACCAGTATGCTGGCGCTTAGCCGCGC
>CAMLGR010000124.1 GCA_946479615.1 uncultured Bacteroidota bacterium
TAAGGCCGATGCTACGGTATTGGGCATTTCTGTCGATTCAACCTATACCTTGGCCAAATTCAAAGAAGAGCAGCACTATAATTTCCGGTTGCTGAGCGATTTTAATAAAGAAGCGTCTGCTGCTTACCAGTCCCTGGATGATATCTGGGGCAATATGAAAATGAAGGGGGTGTCGAAACGGTCGGCCTTTATCATTGATAAAACGGGGATTCTGCGCTATACCGAGATATTGGCCCATGCCGGGCTGGTTCCCGACTTCGGGGCTATCCAGGAAACACTGGCTGGTTTGAAATAAAATTTGGTTAAAAATTCGCCTAAAAAGAGTATAAATACCTGGTTACCAGTCAGGTATTTTTTTTGCGGCAAATACTTTGCAGATATCAGAAAAAGCGATTATCATTGAGGAAATAAAAGTAAATTTGTTTCGTTGAAGAGACTTTTACCCATACTATCCTTTATTCTGTTGACAGCCATTCATTCAAAGGCCCAGGATTCCCGGTCGCCTTTGCAGGATGCTGGGGCAATGGCGCTAAAGATTTATCCGAACCCTGCTACTTCCTACATCACTTTCGATCTGCAAAAAGGTTATCAGAAAGGTCTGACCATTACTGTTTTCAATTTCTTAGGTAAAAAGATGACGGAAAGCCCTAATGTAAATGAAAAGACCACGCTGAACCTGAATGATTACAACCGCGGTGTGTACATCTACCACCTGACTGACCAAAGCGGTAAAGTGATCGACACAGGCAAATTCCAGGTTTCCCGGTAATTCATTAGTGTTTGAAAAACTGTTATAGTACCTGTATCACCAGGAACTTAAGATAGTGTGTATTCTCCATGCCCGGAACCACCGGGTGATCCGCAGATTGTGTCTGAAAGGTTACCTGCCTGATCCTTCTTCTCGCATCCTTAGCCGCCATATCGATGATCTTCAGGAATAGCTCGGGTTGTACCAGGTTGGTACAGGAAGATGTTACCAGGAAACCCCCGGCTTTTACCAGCTTCATTCCGCGAAGATTGATCTCTTTATAACCTGTTATCGCTTTTTCAATCGTGGCCCTGCTCTTGGTAAAAGCCGGTGGGTCCAGCATCACCACATCATATTGTCTGCCATCCTTACCCCATTGTTTCAATACATCAAACGCATTGGCTGCTTCAAAACGACAGGTAGATGAATAACCGTTCAGCGCCGCATTCTCATTGGCCTGTTTCACTGCATTCTCTGAAATATCCAATCCCAATACCGATTTAGCTCCATAGTGTGCGGCATGAATTTCGAACGTGCCGGTATAGGTAAAAGCGCCCAGCACATCGGCATCTTTAACGATATGCGAAATAGCGCGGCGGTTATCCTGCTGGTCGAGAAAATACCCGGTCTTCTGACCATTCTCCACATCCACATAAAACTTCAACCCGTTTTCATTGATAAGTATGCGTGTATCGAACGGATCGGAAAGAAATCCTTTTTGCTGCGGCAACCCTTCGAGTTCTCTTACCGGCACATCATTTCTTTCATAAATGCCTTTGGGTTTGAAGATCGTTTGCAATGCTTCGACAATGGCAGGTTTCCAGATGTCGATTCCCAGGGCAATGGTCTGTATCACGAAATAATCATTGAACTTATCAATGATGAGTTGAGGTAACCCATCAGCTTCGCCAAATACCAGCCGGCAGTTTTCAGTATAGCCGAGTTTCTTCCGGTATTCCCAGCATTCGCTGATCTTCTTCAGAAAAAAACCAGCATTGATCTCTTCGTTTTTCTGCCGGGTGAGCAGGCGGATGAGGATCTGGGATTTAGAGTTGATATATCCTTTCCCGACAAACTTCTTATCATGCGAAAACACATCCACGGTTTCGCCATCGGCGGGTGAACCCTCTGTTTTTTCGACTTCATTGGCGAAGATCCAGGGATGGCCATTGGCGACACGGGGACTTATCTTTCGTTTCAGGTAAACATTGCTCATAAAGGGCGCAAAGCTAATGAATCAGAGCGAGGAACAGGATGAGAAACAGAAGGAGAGCGCCGCCGATCCACCCCTCATCCTGTTCCCCCTGTTTCTCTTTATGTTCCTCGTTCTGATTTACACTCTGACTGTTAGACCGTTGAAAACGAGACTGAAAGGACATTTTGTCCCAATCCTGCCAGCGAAAGGCTTATAGCCACCTTGGCAATATTATTGACAACCTTACCTTTGCAAACAATTTATATAAAAATGGCAGATAAAGAAGCAAAAGAGCAGGCAGGAAACAGGGGTGAATTCGATATCAATTCGGATGAGAACCAGGGTGGTACCACGCACCTGAATGAACCGGTCGAAGAAGAATCGGAACTGGAAAAAACAAAGGCGGCATTGGCAGAGATGAATGATAAATACATCCGTAAAATAGCGGAGTTCGACAATTTCAGAAGAAGAAGCGCCAAAGAGATGCTGGATACCAGGCAAACAGCCGGTAAAGAAGTGATCACCGACCTGCTCGATGTGCTGGATGACAGTGAGCGCGCACAGAAACAACTTGAAACAACCGACGACCTGGACCAGATCAGGGAAGGTGTGAAACTGGTGTTTAATAAACTCCGTAACCAGCTTCAGTCAAAAGGATTGAAACCTATGGAATCGATAGGTAAGGAATTTGATCCCGATCTGCATGAAGCGATTACCGAAATACCCTCGGAAGATTTAAAAGGTAAAGTTGTAGATGAAGTGGTGAAAGGATATTATCTTAATGATAAAATCATTCGTCACGCAAAAGTGGTGGTAGGGAAATAAATGTGTCAATTGCTCCATTTGAAAAGGAGAGAATGATGCTCCTGCATTCATCATCAAATTTTCAAATCGCCAAATTTTCAAATTCCAGGAATGTCAAAAAGAGATTATTACGAAATACTGGGTGTAGGCAAGACGGCTACTGCAGATGAGATTAAAAAATCATACCGGAAGGTGGCGATGCAGTATCATCCTGACCGTAACCCGGGCGATAAAAGCGCAGAAGAAAAATTCAAGGAAGCAGCAGAAGCATACGAGGTATTAAGTGATGCCGACAAGAAAGCGCAGTATGACCGTTATGGTCATGCCGGTGTAAGCGGTAACGGGCGAGGTGGATACAGCGGTGGCGGTGGAATGAATATGGAAGATATCTTCAGCCAGTTCGGTGATGTGTTTGGCGAAGATCTGTTCGGAAATCTTTTTGGTGGTCAGCGCGGAAGAGGCGGGCAACGCAGCCGTGGGATCAGGGGAAGTAATCTCCGTGTGAAACTGAAACTGACCTATGAAGAGATTGCAAAAGGCGTTACCAAAAATATCAAGGTTAAAAAATATGTGGCCTGTGCTACCTGCCAGGGAAGTGGCGCAAAAGATAAAGGCAGTATTCAAACCTGCCAGACCTGTGGCGGCAGCGGCCAGGTAAGAAGGGTGCAGAATACTTTCCTGGGCCAGATGCAGACAGTGACCACTTGTCCTACCTGCAATGGCGAAGGAACAACGGTGACTGCAAAGTGTGGTACCTGTAAAGGAGAAGGAAGAGTATTTGGCGAAGAAACAGTGAGTATCGATATACCTGCGGGTGTACAGGAAGGCATGCAATTAAATATCAGTGGCAGGGGTAATGCCGGCGAAAGAGGTGGTTCACCCGGCGACCTGATCATCCTGATAGAAGAAGAACCGCATAAGGATCTGCAACGTGATGGATTGAATGTAGCCTATGATCTTCATCTTTCTTTCCCGGATGCAGCATTTGGTACACAGGTAGAAGTACCGACTATCGATGGACGGGCGAAAATAAAAATTCCGGCCGGTACACAGGCTGGCAAGATATTCCGGTTAAAAGGAAAAGGATTTCCGGCTGTGAATTCTTATGAAAAAGGTGATCAGTTGATCCATGTAAATATATGGACGCCGCAAAACCTGACATCGGAAGAAAAAGCGATGCTGGAAAAACTGGGAGGTTCACAAAACTTCAAACCGCACCCGGACAAGAATGAAAAAGGTTTCTTTGATAAGATAAGAGAGATGTTTTCGTGAGAAGAGGTTAAGACGGTTTAATGTCGTTTAAAGGTTTAAGGATATAATGGTTTATCGTCCTTTAAATGAATAAACCTTTACATCATTAAACGATATTAAACCTTTGAACGTTATTAAACGTAATTGGTAATCCAGACATTTGAACGGATATTTGAGAACTACGAATTTTAAAATTTAATTATGAGCTTTAATTCAGAATTTGAGAAATATGCGGTGAAACACCGTGGCCTTTCAAGCAATACACTGAACAGTTATGCATCGCACATGGTAACTGCGCTTACTCCCAATATCATTGAAGAGCGCCCGATGAATGTAGCTGTAATGGATGTATACAGCCGCCTGATGATGGACCGTATCATTTTCCTCGGCTACCCTATCAATGACGAAGTAGCGAATATTGTAACTGCACAATTGCTGTTCCTTGATTCTACCGACAGAACAAGAGATATCAATATGTACATCAACAGTCCCGGCGGCAGTGTGTATTCCGGCCTGGGTGTATACGATACCATGCAATATGTAACACCTGATGTAGCCACGATCTGTATTGGCATGGCAGCATCCATGTCCTGCGTATTGCTGGGAGCAGGTACCAAAGGAAAAAGAGCTGCGTTGAAACATGCGCGTATCATGATGCACCAGCCCAGCGGCGCTATCGGCGGACAGGCAAGTGATATCGAGATCACTGTGAAAGAGATCCGTAAACTGAAAACAGAATTATACGATATCGTTAATTATCATACCGGCAAACCGGTTGACCAGATTGAAACAGATTTCGACCGTGATCACTGGATGACAGCGCCGGAAGCAAAGGAATATGGATTGGTCGATGAAGTATTGCTGACCAATGCCAGGAAAGAAAAGAAGTAATTGCGGATATTACGATAAATACAACAGAAGTATCGATAAAAATATAAACAGGAAAAAATGATACCTAACAAAAACTTTATGAATAACGGCTGGAGATCCGATGATGAACCAGAAGAGGATGAAAAAGAAGAGCAGCCGAAATCGGACCTGATGATGTTCAGCAAGAAACTGGAAAAATACTTTTTCGAAACCCGCAGCATTTATCTCTGGGGTGTGGTAGATGATAAAAGCGCCAGGGATATTGTAACCAAATTATTGCTGCTGGATGCGGATAAACCCGGCGAAGAGATCAAATTCTATATCAATAGTCCCGGTGGGGTGGTAACCAGTGGTATGGTGATGTATGATACCATGCAGATGATTGGCAGCCCCGTCAGCACGATTTGTATGGGCCTGGCGGCTTCTATGGGCAGTATCCTGCTCAGCGGTGGCGCCAAAGGCAAACGCCTGATCTACCCCAGCGGTGAGGTCATGATCCACCAGCCCTCCCTGGGAGGCTATATCCGGGGGGTCAGCACGGACCTGGAAATACAGGCCCGTCAGACCAAACGGGTTAAAGACATGGGGGCTAAGATATTAGCCGATAATTGCGGTAAAACGACGGAGCAGATCCTCAAGGATTTTGACCGTGATTACTGGATGAATGCCGACGAAGCCATCAAATATGGCATCGTGGACAAGATCGTTACGAAGTTATAAATTGATGAAAGTCAATATATTAAATTAAATCCCTAAAAACCCGTCTTTATCAGGACGGTTTTTTAATTTTGTGCTGTTCTGATTAAAAGCATAGGTCAATTTCCCCCAAGCTAAAAAATGGCAAAAAATATACTACACTGTTCCTTTTGCGGGCGCAGCCGGGATGAGGTTAAAATCCTGATTGCTGGCCAGGAAGGGCATATTTGTGAAAATTGCGTGGAGCATGCCCGCGAGATCATCGAACAGGAACTGATGGTCAGGGATGAGAAAACTCCTTCTGCTTTTAAGCTCACGATCAAGAAACCGGTAGAGATCAAGAAATTCCTTGATGAATATGTGATCGGCCAGGATGAAGCGAAAAAAGTACTCGCAGTAGCCGTTTACAATCACTACAAACGTTTACAGCAAAAAGTAGGTGATGCTTCGGTTGCCGGCAATGAAGTAGAGATCGAAAAAAGTAATATCGTCATGGTGGGTGAAACCGGAACCGGTAAAACCCTTTTGGCGAAAAGCATTGCGCGCATGCTCAATGTACCGTTTGCCATTGTCGATGCCACTGTTTTTACTGAAGCAGGTTATGTGGGTGAAGACGTGGAAAGTATTCTCACACGTCTTTTACAGGTATGTAATTATGATGTCAATGCTGCAGAACGTGGTATTGTTTATATCGATGAAATAGATAAGATCGCGCGGAAAGGCGATAATCCTTCCATCACCCGTGATGTAAGTGGTGAAGGCGTACAACAGGGTATGCTTAAATTACTGGAAGGTACGGATGTGCTGGTACCACCACAAGGCGGGCGCAAGCACCCCGAACAAAAGCTGATCAAGATCAACACACAGAATATTCTCTTTATCTGTGGTGGCGCTTTTGATGGTATTGACAAAATCATTGCCCGTCGTGTGCAAACCAATACGATCGGATTCAATGTTGATAAGGACCAGCAGGAAGCTATGAAGAAAAACCTGTTGCGTTATATCACGGCACAGGACCTGAAAACATTTGGTTTGATCCCCGAGTTGCTCGGCCGTCTGCCGGTTGTTACCCATCTCGACCCGCTGGATGCCGATACACTCCGCCTGATCCTGACACAACCCAAGAATGCATTGATGAAACAATACAAGAGATTGTTTGAACTGGAAGGCATTCAACTCAATATCGAAGACGATGTACTTGACTTCATGGTTGAAAAAGCAGTGGAGTATAAACTGGGTGCAAGAGGATTGAGAAGTATCTGCGAAGGCATTCTTACAGATGCGATGTTTGAATTACCTTCTTCGAAGGAAAAACATTTTACGCTGGACCTGGATTATGCCAAGCGCAAATTCGATAAGAGTAAATTGAGTTTGCTGAAAGTGGCTTAAGGTTCTAACGTTTAAATAATTTAAAAGGTTTCACAGGTTTCTTAACTTGTGGAACCTTTTCACTTTTGAACCCTTAAATTATTTATATGCAGGAATTAATCGACAAATTGAAAGCAGAAGCAGGTCTTACTGACGAGCAGGCTAAAAAAGCGGTTGAGACAATCAAAAATTATGTAGTGGAGAAATTCCCTATGCTGGAAGGCGCAGTAGGCAGCCTGTTTGGATAAATCGACTTATTAAAAAGGGATATGGAATGTGGAAGCTATACTTCCACATTCCATATCCCTTTTTCTTTTTGACTATTCTTTATTTGATCCTGCGGCAATGTCTTCCTCTCGGATTATTAGCTGCTTCGTAAGCAGATATAGCAGGACGGCACGATTCAAATATCAGTAGCAATAAAATAAACCAAAGCAGGTTACGTGTCTTCATGAGGTTATAGATTATGCCTTAAAAATACTCATTTCCCTCTCTGGCAGAGAAGATTCAGACACCTGATCGGCTGTTGAAGGTGAATTTCCTTTGTTCGTAACAGGAAAATTTACTTTTTGTGCCGTAATAGCACTATTCCGTTACAGGAAATAATATCAGTTACTAAGGGTTTTCACAGCAGCTTGTTTGAAAGGCTATTTTGACCCATTTCTGTGAAACCCTGCAAAGTTCACAGGGATTACTTATTCCTTAATATCGTCTCGATATTCACCAGTTCTTCCTTACTGAATTGTATATTTTCCAGCGATCTGATATTATTATCCAGTTGCTCTACCGAACTCGCACCGATCAGCACCGATGTGATCCGCTTGTCTTTTAATAACCAGGCCAAAGCCAGTTGAGCCAATGACTGATCACGCGTCTCTGCTATCGCATTCAGCTTTTTGATCTTGTTTAATTTCTCCTCGGTAATATCTGTTGTTTTTAAAAATCCATGCTCTTTCGCCGCTCTTGAATTTTTCGGTATTCCTTTCAGGTATTTATCCGTTAGCATGCCCTGCGCCAATGGCGAAAAAGGAATACAGCCCACCCCATTCTCATCCAGTACGGATAACAATCCGCCTTCCACCCATCTTTCAAACATGGAATATTTGGGTTGATGGATCAGGCAGGGTGTTCCCAACTCCTTTAATATTTTAATCGCTTTCCGGGCATCCTCTGCCTGGTAATTAGAGATACCGGCATACAATGCTTTCCCCTGCTTAACAACTGTGTCCAGCGCCATCATGGTTTCTTCCAATGGCGTATTGGGATCGGGCCGATGCGAATAAAAAATATCTACATAAGGTAATCCCATCCGCTTTAAACTCTGATCGAGACTGGATATTAAATATTTTCTTGACCCCCAGTCGCCATAAGGACCCGGCCACATCAGGTAACCGGCTTTGGTGGAAATAATCAATTCATCACGGAGATTGCCACCAAAATCCTGCTTTATTATTTTCCCGAAATTCTCTTCGGCCGTACCGGGTGCCGGTCCGTAATTATTAGCCAGATCAAAATGAGTGATGCCCCTGTCGAAAGCCCGATGAATGATCTTCCGCCCATTCTCAAAATCATCTACCGAACCGAAGTTGTGCCAAAGTCCCAGCGATATTGCCGGTAATTGAATACCACTTTTGCCGCACCGGTTGTATTTCATCGTATCATACCTGTCTGTAGCCGGGGAATAACTCATGTATTATTGGTTTGTGCGGCAAAAGTAAAACATTAATTCTATGTGAAACCTATGTTCCTATGTGTCTATGTGGTGAGATTACGCAGGTCTGTTACAGTACACTATCAGGATGGCGTAAGTTTTACCACATAGGCACATAGGAACATAGGTTTCACATAGGGTTATTTGTAGGTGAATTTTGCTTTCTCGGCTCCGATCATTACTTCAAATTCACCTGGTTCAGTTACTGTCTTCAGTCTGGCATTGACAAAAGCCAGGTCATTTTTATCAATTGTAAAACTGACTACCTGGCTTTCTCCTGCTTTTAAAGAGATTTTTTTGAATGCCCTCAATCTTTTTACAGAAGGCGTGATGCTGGCATACATATCGTGCGTGTATAATTCCACACTATGTTTTCCATCGCGGGCTCCAGTATTTTTCACCGTGATACTCACAGTGAGTTTACCGGTAGCCGTCAGTGTAGCTGAACTCAGTGTAAGATTGCTGTAATCAAAAGTTGTATAACTCAATCCATGACCAAAGGCAAATAACGGATCATATCCATTGCTGGTCTTGTCATCATTGAATATTTCGCGGATCTCTTCAGTGGGTTTGCGATCATACATTACCACTTCACCCATGCTTTTGGGATAACTGAATGGAAGTCTTCCATCGGGATTATAATCACCAAATAAAACATCGGCAATCGCTTCGGCCGATTTTCTTCCGCTCCAGTAAGCCATCAATATTCCTTTCATTTGTGGTTCGATGCCGGTAATAAAACGGGGCCTTCCTTCCGTTAACACTAATATCACCGGTTTACCCGTAGAAGCAGCGGCACGGGCCAGGTTCATTTGATTTTCGGGCAAAGCCAGGTCCCTGATATTACCGGGACTTTCTGCATAGGCATTTTCGCCAAGGCATAATACGATCACGCCGGCATCGGCAGCAGCTGCTTTTAATTTATCGGCATCGTAATTCAATTCATTATCGAATCCTTTACCGGTGGTAGTAATCACATTCCCAGCTCCTACTTTATCCTGTATTGCCTGTAAGATGGTTTTGCTGTCTGCCGGGTACCATTGTTCCTGGTTACCCTGCCAGGTATAACTCCAGCAACCATTCAGCGCCGTAATACTCTGTGCAGAAGGACCCGCTACCAATACTTTTACATTTTTTCCCAATGGCAATGCATTGCCTTCATTCTTTAAAAGCGTCATAGCTTCATGTGCAGCATCCAGCGCCAATGATTGATATTCGGGTTTGCCGAAGTTTGCTTTGGCTGCTTCTTCCGGATAAGGATTATCAAACAATCCTAATTTCAATTTCAGTACCAGTATCCTGTTCACTGCATCATCGATACGGCTCATCGGTACTTCCCCTTTTTTCACTGCTTCGATCAACAGATCATAAAAAGAGTAATCGGAGGGAACCATGCTCATATCGATCCCTGCATTCACCGCCATAGCAACAGCAGCACGGGGAGTAGGTGCTACAAAATGACGATCATTTAAACGCTTGATATCTTCCCAGTCGGTCACAATAACTCCTTTAAAACCCAGTTCTTTTCTTAATACATCTGTCAGCAGGTATTTATCGGCATGCACCGGCACACCATTGATCTCGCTCGAATTGATCATGATGGTGGAAGAACCTGCTTTTACTGCTGCACGGAACTGTGGCAGGTAGTATTCACGGAGTTCGATCTCCGACATATAAATAGGTGTCCTGTCTTTCCCGGTGCGGGATGCAGAATACGCCAGGTAATGTTTCATACAACTGGCAACGGCTGTAGGATTTTTCAATCCATCTTCTTCATAGGCTTTGATCGCTGCGCTTCCGAGCGTGGTGCCGATATATACATCTTCACCATAAGTCTCGGGGAATCTCGACCATAATGGCTGACGGCCACAATCCAGCACCGGTGCAAAATTCCAGCGTATACCCGATGCTCTCAATTCTTTCGCGGTTGTTTTTGCTTCTGCTCTCACAAGCTCGGGATTGCGGGTAGCGCCCATAGCAAGATTCTGTGGAAACAAAGTAGAGTTCAGGGTGTAAGTCTGGCCATGAATACCATCCAACCCATAGATCACCGGTATTTTTAATCTTGTATTTTTTACCTCATCCTGTATGCTGGTAATTACTTCATGCCATTTATCGACTGATAAAGCATGTGAGTTTACATTGAGGATAGAGCCAACTTTATGATCGACAATAGCTGTTTTAAGACCGGCAGGATCCATATTCCCTTCTGTATCGGCCCAACCACCCTTCGAGATGAGGGCGATTGTTACCTGTGTCATCTGTCCCACTTTTTCTTCCAGCGTCATTTTTTTAACCAATGCCGCTGCCTTGGCTTCATTGGTTGTCTGGGCTGTCAGCGACAGGACAAACAGTAAAGAGAAAAGAGAAAGAAAGATCTTTTTCATTGTAGTTGTTATTTTATTGGATGGATAAGTCTTTGATCATTTTATCAGCTACGAATTGATTACCATCTGCATTGAGATGCACACGGTCCGTTGTCAGCACACCTGATTCTTTATCATCGGTGTTGTACGCTGTTTCATAATCAGCAAAGGATTTATGCAAATCAATGAGTGTACAATTATATTGAGCAGCGAGTTTGCGGATCACATCCGAATACTGGTTGAGTTCTGCATCCTGCGGATTGACATTATTCTTTTTTTCACCAATAACGCTGGGGGTGCACAAGGCAACTTTGATATTCTTTGCCTGTAATTTTTTTATGATGGCGGCATAGAACTTTTCATATTTATCAATGTCGGTACCGGTATGGCTGGTGGCTTTGTGCCAGACATCATTGATGCCAACATAGATGACCACTATATCAGGATTTTTGGCGAGTACATCCTCTTCCATGCGCAGATAAAGATCATATACTTTATTTCCGCCGATACCTGCTCCCGCGAGTTCATACTTATCCTGTAAATTTTTATCGTGGAGATAGGATTGTATGCGATCAATATAACCACCTTTGTTAGCTCCCATCTGCGTGATGGAATCTCCGAAGAAAACGATTTTAATTTTTTTAGCGGGTGTCATTGCTGCAAGAATAAGCAATAAAGGAAGGATAAAAATCTTTTTCATAATCTGTGCATTTATTATTCCGAAAATAACCAAACAATCGGTCATTTCGTATTTTTCCACATCACCCCTTTCCTATCATCCGATACAAACCCGGTCGTATGTTGCAGGTAAATCTTATATGCTGACCGGTTGGCTGGTGAAGCAGTGCCGGTAAAATTCCGGATATACATTCCCTGTACATGATCAGCTTCAATGCCATGAGTAAAGAAAGGTGCTTTGGTATCCGCCCAATCAAGACTAACATTCGTTATCGTTACTCCCTTTGTATACTGTAACAAAAAGCCCGGAAGATCGCGGGCAAAAAGTCCGAGGCTATCGCCCATACATCCACGCAGATCAACATTACCACCAGCCACTTCGTTTAATTTGCTATCAACTATCTGTAATGAAATATGATCGAAGGAAAGATTTTCGATCATGCTTTCGGGTGTACCATATACCAGAATACCATTTTCTCCGCGGGCAATGATATTGCTGAATTGTACATTTTTTATCTTCCCCAATTTAACATTCTCTTTTCCCCGAACTGCCGAGATATGGATCGGTTCGCCGTTTCCCCACCAGTCACCCGTTCTGATCTTTGTATCGATCGAGATATTATCGAACGAAATATTTTCCACGGAACCTTCATCACGCAGGAAGATGCCGATACCACGGGTGGAATTCGTGATATTACAATTACTGATATGAATATTGCTGACAGAATTCTGATCAAGAAAACCAATGCGGATACCGCTCGAGTACGATTGAAGATTACAATTCGTAACCACGATATTCCCGGATGGATGCCGTAATTTTTTATAGCCCGGTATTTCGAAATGGTGATCATACCCTACTACAACAATCGCATCATCACCGCAACGGATATCGCAATTACTGACAGTAACATTGGTGCTGCTGGTAATATCGATCCCATCTGCATTCGGTGCCAGCAAATTATTCCATAAACGGATGCCTGATATGTTGACGGCATCGCAATCGGCGATATGCATGCACCAGAAGGGGGAAGTAGTGATAAAAATATCCCTGACTGTTACTCTCCTGCAATTACTGAAAACAAACATCTGGTAAGGCCTGTCCAAAGGTACTACCGGTCCATCGCCAATACCGTTCGTTACTTTTCTGAAATTATCTTTCTGGCGGGTAAAACGTGTTCCCCTGCTATCGATTTTTTTGGCACTGTCCAGCTTAAAGAAAACATCACCATTTCCATCGATCTGTCCTTCGCCTGAAATAGTTACATTCTCGGCATTTTCAGTAAACAACATTCCTTTGTGGATCGGTGGAAATGGTTTGTCCGGTATATGCGTTTCATAATCGTTAAGATCAGCACTTCCTCTTAACACGGCTCCTTTTTCTACTATCAAATGCACATTCGATTTGAGGTGAATGGTACCGGTTATAAAAATACCATTCGGAATGATAACCGTACCGCCTTTGGCAGCAAAGCAGTCATCGATTGCTGTTTGTATCGATCTCGTATTGATGGTTTTACCATCCCCTACTGCACCATACTGAATAATATTATATTGTGCAGCTACCGATACAGTCATCAGTATCGCAATAAAAACCAACAACCCAAGCCTCATAGTATTCATCTATTGATTAATGATTATCTTCTGTGTAGCCGTTTCCGTCCCGATATTCATCCGCACGAAATACATACCTGCTGCTATCATACCTGCTTGCCTGTTCCACTCAATGATCTTCGTACCGGGTGGTTGAGTGCCATGAAATACGTCGGCGATCTTATTGCCGGAGATATCAAACAGATCGATATGCACCGGCACACTTCTTCTTAATTCATAGGAGATATAAAATTTGTTACGGATAACAGGATTCGGATAAATGGTTACTCCTTTGGCATCCGGAAGATCGATAACAGGTGTAGCCGTACCACTCCATACAGCACTGATGGCAACATCCCATGCTATATCAGGAAGCGCGATCACCAGGCTATTCGATGCAGCTGTAGCTGTAATAGTTCCGGTAACCGCTCCGGTAGTACAATTGGTAAACTGTACGGTATAGGCACCATTCCGCATCGCCGGTATTGACATTGTTGATCCCGCAACAGCAGCAGGCGCGGAAGTCATCTGCCAGTTGTATTTTTTATTATGCACCCAACCAGCCACTTTTGTAGAATCATTATTTCTTACTACATATGTATTCAGTGGGGAGCCGATATTGGTGAACACATAACTGGAAATATTTATCCAATCCGTACCCATATTATCTACCTTGATCGTATGAGCGCCGGCCGGAACATTGATCGTATACGTTGTATTGATAGCTGCATTTTGATCGAGTGCACTTACATTATCAAGATAGATATTGACCTTGGGAGCTGTGCCTGCTGAAGCACCTGTGATCACCTTAAATTGTCCGGCAACCGGATAAGTAACCGTAAAGACCGGCGGGTTACGCAATTGTGTATTGAAAGTGCTTCCGAATAAGTAAGCAGATAATTGTGATGCAGAGG
>CAMLGR010000125.1 GCA_946479615.1 uncultured Bacteroidota bacterium
CCTTATCGAGGGTCTCGATATTTTCTTCCATGAAAATACTGAGCTGGGCCTCTCCATTGAACCGGGTTTCTTTGGGTTTATATCCCGTATAGGTAAACGATAGCATAGACCCCGAAGGAACCGTAATCGTAAACCGGCCATCGGCATCCGTTACCCCTGCCCCTTTTCCGTCAATGCTGATACTGACGCCGGACAAAGGTGTTTCAGAGTTGTCTTTCACAACCCCGCTTACTGTTTTTTGAGCATGGGCGGAAAAGCCCGAAAGAAGAAATATCCAGAAAAGGGAAAGAAATGAGGCGCGCAGTTGATGCCGCTGCCATGTAAATAAGCCTTTTTTCATATGCGCATTGTTAGTTTTGAGATGATAATGGTCTGCTGACGAACTTGCCAGGCCTGTTGTAAATAAGCAAGATTTATTGACTAACGATAGAACGGGAATCTTTAAAAGCGAAAGAAAAGTATATTTCACAAACGCTGGAAAAAGAAGCAGTAAGACATACTTTTATCCTATTTTATTGGATTTCTCTCCTATCCTGACCCGTTATTTACCTCGAATTTTGCCTGGATGCCGGGTGGACTGGACGGAACTACCGGACTTAAGTGCGTAAATAATATATTGCTTGTAATGAGAACCCGACTACTGTTCTTATATATTGCCTTTTTCTTCCCCCTGGCCGTTTATTCCCAGAGCCTGATCTTCAATCACCTGAAAATCGCCCAGGGTCTTTCCCATTCCAGCGTGAATGCGATTTACCAGGATGAGTTCAACCAGATCTGGATCGCTACCCGCGACGGATTGAATAGGTATGATGGCTATAAAATAGAAACCTTCCGCCCGGCCATTGATGATGTGAATGGCATTTTCGGCAATAATATCCCACGGGTGACCGGCGATAAAAAGGGGCATATCTATATTCAATGTATGGCGGGCCTGGTGACCTATGATCTCAGGAAACAGAAATTCCAGGTCATACAACGTGACAGCATCCGGTTTATAGGATATGGCAGGAATAAACTATGGATCGCGCAGCAAAATGAAATAAAATACCTGGCTCCCGGAGAAGAAGTGATACGGAGTTACTCCAAACTCGATCCCGGCTATACGGTTACCAGCATCATGGAAGATTCTTTTTCCAATTTATATGTAGGCACACAATCACACGGATTGCTGATGGTCGATGGCAATGGAAAAAGCAAGGTGTTGATAAAGGATATCACCGTGGTATGCACCACCGTTGATAAGCAACAGCGCATCTGGGTAGGTACGCTCAGCAATGGTTTGTATTGTATTGATCCAAAAGGCGTCATTACCAATTATACCTATCATGTAGATGATAAGGAATCCATTCCCAGCAATTATGTACGCACCATTTGCCAGGATGATATGGATTATTTCTGGATCGGCACTTACGGTGGACTGGCAAGGTTTGACCCGGAGACCCGGAAGTTTAAAAATTTCAATTATGCCAGTTTTGATTCGTACTCGATCGGGAGTTCTTCCATCTGGTGTATTATAAAAGATGTTCACGGGCTATTGTGGATCGGTACTTTTTTCGGCGGTATCGATATTATCAATCCTGAATTCTCCTTCAATTCCTATTACCGGCCGACGATCGACAATAAAGGGTTGAACAGTTCGATCGTAAGCACGGCATCGGAAGATGAAAAAGGAAATCTGTGGATCGGTACCGACGATGCCGGCATTAATTATTTTGACAGGGAAAAAGGCGTATTCACCCATTATACGCATGATGAAAAAAATTCCAATACCATATCCTCCAATACGATCAAAGCCACCCTGATCGATAAAGAGAATAATTGTTTATGGATAGGAATGCATCTCGGGGGATTGAATAAACTGGATCTCGCCACCCGGAAAGTGACCAGGATAAACCTGAACACCGGCAAACCTACGATTGACAATTATGTCCGAAGTGTGCTGAAGTTTGGAGACAACCTGTTATTGGGTACGCATTTCTCCGTATATATATATAATATAAAAACGGGTGCTGTTACCCGCTTATTGGATAAAAGACATACCGAAACCGACAGGCAGATATGGGATATGATGCTAAGTTCTGATAGTTGTCTCTGGTTTGCTACTTCAGCCGATGTATTCAGGTATGATTTCAAAACGAAATTGCTGAAAAAATATATTTATCACAACAGGAAGGCAAATATCGATGAGAACATTACCCTGGCTACTTTTTTCGAGGATAAAAAAAAGAGGGTATGGATAGGATCGTCCAATAAAGGAGTGGCGCTTTACGACAGCCGGCAGGATTCCTTGAAATTCCTCAACACCTCCAATACCAATATCATCGATAATTATATCCTGGGGATGAATGAATCGCCGATGGGATACCTGTTGCTGGCTACCAACAAAGGCTTATCGCTTTTCGATGTGGACAAGAATACATTCTATAATTATTACAATGATTTCTTCCCCTTCGAATCGCTGAATGAAAGAAGTGTCTTTAAATCCCGTTCGGGTGAGATCATTCTTTGCAGCGTCAACGGTTTGCTGATCCTCACCGAAAGAGACCTGATGCTGAAGCCAAAGGATTATGTGATCAACCTGACAGCTTTATATGTCAATAATAAACTGATAAAGCCGGAGGAAAAGCCGGGTATTATTAAAGAATCGATCCTGTACTCCGACAGGATCGAACTGGACAATAATCATTCGGTGTTTTCCGTGGAGTTTTCCACTTCCAATTATATAAAGGCATTGCAACCCGAGATACAATATATCCTCGAAGGGTTTGATAAGGAATGGGTGAATATGCATAGTAATAATAACCTGATCACCTATACCAACCTGAATCCCGGCACCTATGTACTGAAGATAAAAGGGATCAATAAACTGACGCAACAGAATCTTCCTGTGAAAGAAGTGCAGATCATCGTTCATCCCCCTTTTTATAAAATGTGGTATGCCTACCTCTTTTATTTTTTACTGGCAGCCGGTCTTTTATTGCTGATCTTTTACCAGGTAAAACTGAGGACTTCCTTAAAATATGCGCATATCGAAAAGAAGCATATCGAAGAACTGAACCAGTATAAACTCCGCTTTTTTACCAATGTATCGCATGAAATACGCACACCGGTAACCCTGATCATCGCGCAACTCGATATGTTGCTGCAAAGGGCTGATTTGTCACAATCGATCCGTAACAGGCTGAGCAATATCGTACGGAATACCAATAATCTTAAAACACTCGTGAATGAGTTATTGGATTTCAGGAAACAGGAACAGGGTTATTTACAGTTGAAGGTTTCAGAAAACGACCTGATAAAATATGTGGAAGAAATATTTTATTCCTTCAAGGACCTGGCTAATTACAAGCATATTCATGTTTCCTTCATCCATAGCGATGATGTATTGAAAATGTGGTTCGATTCCGGTCAGTTGTATAAAGTATTTTTTAACCTGTTGTCCAATGCATTGAAGTTCACGCCTTCGAATGGATCTGTTTCCCTGCAGATAGAGAAGAAAGGCGACTGGGTCACGATATCCGTTTCCGATACCGGCATTGGCATTCCGAAAGAAGAGATCGATAAATTATTCGATAGTTTTTACCAGGGAGAAAATGTATTGAATGCCGGTTTCGATCCGGGCACAGGGATCGGGCTGGCGCTGGTGAAAAGTATTGTCGATGCCCATGGCGGAACGATATCGGTACAGAGCAATGAGAATAACGGCAGCATCTTTTCTGTCTCATTACCCCTCGATCATTCGCGATTCAGGGAGTTGAAAGCAGCCGACAACCCTGAGCAGGATAATCAGCAGGAACTTGTTTTGCCCGACCAGGCATTCCTCGAAGAAATTCAAAAAAATCAACCGGCCGGATCATCCACCAAATCTGTCACCATTCTTATCATTGAAGACAATAAAGAATTACTGGAACTGCTGGGTACTATTTTCGAATTGATCTATACGGTTGTCAAAACCGATAATGGGGAAGAAGGATTGAAAATGGCGATCGATCTGAAACCTGATATTATCCTGTCGGATATTATGATCCCCGGCATGTCTGGAATTGAATTATGCAAACGTGTAAAAAGTAATTTAGATATCTGCCATATACCGGTAGTATTGCTAACCGCAAGAACAGCCGCGGAAAGCAACCTGGAAGGATTGATGGCAGGTGCAGATGATTATATCACCAAACCTTTCAATACGCGGATATTGGTATCGAGATGTAATAATCTTATCAATACAAGGATCATCCTGCAAAAAAGGTTCCGCACAACTCCTGATCTCGATACATCGCAGTTAGCAGCCAGTGAACCCGACCAGGAATTATTGAATAAGGCGATTGCTTTTATCGAAGAGAATATCAGCAACCCCGACCTGAACGTAACTCTTTTTGCAAACAATATGTTCATGGGAAGAAGTTCTTTATTTTCCAAGATCAAAGGCATTACAGGCCAGACACCGAAAGATTTTATCACTACGATACGAATGAAAAAAAGTTTGGTGCTATTGAAAGACAATCCCGGGTTATCGATACTGGAGATAGCAGCAATGGTTGGGTTTAATGATACTTCTTATTTTATCAAAATGTTTAAACAGCATTTTGGTGTAACGCCGAAACAATATAAGGTGAAAGGGAAGTTATAGATTGTGCAGACTTATCAGCGGGGTCGCTTCGCAGACCCCGCTGGAACGGTCGCTTCGCAGACCCCGCTGGGACAGTTGCTTCGCAGATATCAATGGACAATCGATTCGCAGACATTGACGGAGCTACTTCGCGGGCATCAATGGGACGATCGATTCGCAGACATCTCTGCGGCATTTGCCGATATTGAAATGAAGGAGTGCCGTGAGCCTGTTGTGATTATCAAGAACTGTCAATACAACAAATTTAGTGAGCAGTCATATCGGGTGTTTGTGGTCTAAGCGGTTATTTCCGAAACAGTAAGCAGTCCTGCTGGCGGTGGCAGTCCCATCGGGGTCTGCGAAGCGACCCCGATGAAGAGAGCTGAACTTATTAAATCTATAAGAAAGAATTTCAGGAAAAAGGAAATGAATCAAATTATGGTAGATGAGTGTGAAGATGCCCTGGAAGTAAACTGCGGGTTTTGCTATTGATGTTAATAAAAATCCCAACGGACAAAATTAATGGAACCTATGTCTCTATGTGCCTATGTGGTAAAAATTACGACAGGCAATTACAGTACAACTATCTGCACGGTATAGATTCACCACATAGTCACATAGAGACATAGGTTTCACATAGATGGGGAAGAGGCAAGTGGACAGTTTTCATCAATTCATGAAATAAATCCGGCAGTTCAACGCCGGTAGCTTTCCCCATAGCGTTGTTTTATTGAATTTAGAGTGGCAGAAATAAACCGGATGAAAATTCCCATTAATCAATCTTTAATAAAACAATTATGGTCACAACAAACCTCAAACAAACACAGGAAGTATGGAACTCTCTTTTGAAAATCGATAAAGCGCTGGTAGAAAAAGATGCAGCCGTACTGGATGCTTCTCTTTCCGCCGATTTCATGGGCGGTACGCCAACAGGCGCTGTTTTTCCGAAAGCTGCTTATATTGCTCATCATTGCAAACCCGGATTCGGCATTCAGTCTCTTACCGAAGAAGATATCAGCGCTGCTACGATCCGTTTTTATGATAATACAGCTGTAGTGAACCGCCGTGCGCATTCACAGTTTAAATTGCCAACCGGTGTTGTACTGGAATACGATGTGCAAAGAATAGAAGTGCTGGTAGAAAATAATAATCAATGGCAGCTTGTTTCCGGGCAAGGGACACAGGTGGTACCGGTGATGCAGTCGAGGTAAAGGTGTTAGGTGTTAGGTGTTAGGTGTTAGGTGTTAGGTGTTAGGTGTTAGGTGTTAGGTGGAAATGAAAATTGAAACAGTTTATTGTTCGTTGCCAAAAAAATTTATTCATATTATTATCTTCACACCTAACATTTAAAATCATAACTCTCCTTGCAAATACTGCAACGCCACATCCCCCCTGATGGCCCAGGTTTGTTTTGTCAGGGGCTGCGCCGCAAAGATGACACCGGTAAAACGGTAGATGGTTTTGTTATCAGGGGTTTTGAATTTTCCAAAAACCGGGGAGCCTGAATATCCTTGTGCTGCATAAGGTTTGATAAAATAATAATAACGGGATGTTGCATTGATAACAGCCCTGGCACTATCGGATGCAGGAGGAAATGTATTTTTCAATGAATTATCATATTCAGTAAACCCGAACGGATTGATCTGTCCTTCTAGCCGTTGCTGGTGCGCATAAAAAGCGGGAATGCTTCCTGCGCCCGTCGGAAAACCAAACGCAATGACTTCATCAGGAATAGCATCGGCATACGCTGAATCGATCAGATCATTGATATAATAAATATCTCCGTCGGCTGGTGGCTGCACTGGTATCTTCAACAAATCGATCCTGTCAACCATACTGAATATTTCCGTAGCGCCAATAACTTCTTCACTGATATTGATCGGCAGGATTTTAAAATCATAAGCATTTCTAACGCGGTATTTCAGGTATAAGGTATCGGTAATAAATGCAATAGCCTGCTTCAAAGGGCTCATGCCTTTGATCGCATGATAATTACTGACGAGATAAGTGGTATCGCCGGATTTATAAAAGAAGGCGGTTCCGGTATGTTGCTGGTTACCGGTGAAAGCAAAAATGGGATAACTGTACCTCGAGAGCGCCTGTATATCGCGTACCTGCGCACGGGATATCACGGCTGATAATAAAAAGGGAATGGATAAGGCCAGTAGTGTTTTCATAGGTCGTGAAATTATCAAGGGAAGATAGGTGTTGGGTTTTAGATGTGAAGATATTATTGTGGGTAAAAAGCTATAGTAATAAACAAAAAATTGTTACGTCCCCGATTTAATACCCAACTACTTACTCACTGTCATTGTAAATTTCTTAACCGCTTTGCGTGGTTTGCCATTTGTCCCCAATAAAGGCGTCATTTGCGGAGCACCCAATGTTACTCTTTCCTTGATCTGGTCGGCCAGGTAGGAGCTTTCCGGCGAACAGGATACACTGTTTACACTGATCTGTCCATCGACACCAATTTCATAATCGATCAGTATGGAATAAGTGCCATTCTTAATTTTCTTTGAAGGCAGTACATCCGTTTTCAATACTGTATCTAATTCTTTTACATACTCTTTCCATAATGCATTATTGTCTTTCGGTGCGCCGGCCTCTTTTGGCGTACCGCTGTTATCAGCAGGATCTGCAGTTGCTATTGCATCACCCGTGGTAACAGGGATCACAGCACCCGAAGAATCACGGGTTACGATAACTGCTTTCGGTTTTTCAGGTTCCACCGGTTTCCTGGTCGTCGTATCTATTTTGGTGGACAAGTCATCGGTTTTGCGGATCACTGTGCCGCTGTCAGTTTTAAGTTTTCCTCCGTACAACGCTTCTTTTAATGATTGTCCATGCACAGAAACAGCACTGATAAGTATGGCGAATAATAATATCTTTTTCATAATTAGAATAGTTGAATAACACGCAAAGTGAATGGCAGGTTCAACCTGCAAGTTAGGTACCAAACCTGTTAGCATCTTCATAAATACTTTTAACATCAGTATGCTTTTCAATCAACAGGCTGAACGTATACTACTATCCCGGAAATTGAATATTTGAAGAAATAAAAATATAAATATATGACAATCAATTAATTATATTTTTATTTCTAGGATCTATAAAATTATAATAAATTTATTTCAATGATTTCCACCTCTCTTACCTTACTGATCGTGGTTACTGTCTTTGAGATAGTTCTTGCTTTTGCCAGCGGCTATGGAGTGCGGTTGATCATCGGGAAGCGGAAAGAAAAAAAACAGAAGATCGAAATGAAAAAGCAGTTCGATCTTCAATTACTGCAATGCAAACTGGAGACCATCGAAGACACCCTGACCGATATATCGCAGGAACTGCATGATAATATCGGTCAGGTACTGAGTATGGTCCGTCTTTCGGTGGCAACTGTTAAGCCGGGCAATCCAACAGATCAAAAAAAACTGGACCTGGCTGGCGAGTTACTTGACAAGGCCATTTACCAGTTGCGCGATATCAATCTCTCGTTATCTCCTGCCAGGCAGGGTGAACAACTGATATCCGAATCGATCAACGACCAGTTGCAGGTATTGGAACGAACCGGCATTTATAAAACATCGATCGATATCAAAGGCAAACCAAGAATGATCTCCCCTTCCATGCATATTATCATTTACCGGATGATACAGGAAATACTGAATAATATCATCAAACATGCCGGTCATACTTATATTAAAGCCATTGTTAACTATACACCCGGCGAGCTTTCGATTATTATCAGCGATGGCGGAAAAGGATTTGATGTAGCGGCGCATAGTCAAACGGGACATGGTTTAAAGAACCTGAAAGCACGTGCCAAAGTGATCAATGCCCAATTAAAGATCGATAGCAATGGATTTGGAACGACGGTAGAGATCAAACTTCCTTTAAACGATTAACATGAAAAAACAAATTACCATAGCGCTGGCCGATGACCATATATTACTACGCAACGGCCTGGCAAGCCTGATCAATCATTTTGAGAATTGCAAAGTGGTCAAAGAAGCCGATGACGGAAAAGAGTTAACGGACTACCTCGCTGCTTTGCAACAACGGAATGAAACACTTCCCGATATTATTCTACTGGACATCGACATGCCTGTCATGAACGGAATAGAAGCGTCTGCCTGGATACGTGAGCATTGTCCCTCTATCCGTGTCATCATGTTAACGATCATGTCTGATGAAAAAAATATCCTGCGGGCCATGCGTACAGGTATCAGCGGCTATTTGCTGAAAGATACCAAACCGGCCCATTTCGCTGACGCTATTGCAACGGTAGCTGCTGATGGTTTATATTTTCCTGAATATTTTAAGGACCGGATGATCAGGATGCTTCGCGAAGGGGATCCCGGTGCAGAGAAAAAAGAAGCAGTGATGCAGGTGCTGGAACAACTCAACGATGCGGAAAAACATTTTTTGCAACTGAGCGCTACCGATCAAACCTATACCGATATCGCAAAAACAATGAAGCTGGCTCCTACTGTGATAGAAGCCATGCGCCAATCCTTATTCACCAAATTAAATGTAAAAAGCCGTGTGGGCCTGGCATTAACAGCCCAGAAGTTTGGCTTGCTGGATGAAACGGATCATTAAACATATTGCCCGCTGGCTGGAAACAGAAAAAAAGATGCGCAGGGAGAAGAAAGATATGCCTTCTTCATTCCGCATTATTTTCGGCAGTACCACTTTTACAACGGAACCGCTCTGGTACCGGTTGCTGGTGATCATTTTATTATTGACAGCGACGATCATTGTTATCTCTCTTTTGAAACAAAGCACACTTGCCGATGCGGTGGCAAGGCGTATTCATTCGTAAATGGGTTTCTCGCGGCGGACAGCGACAGCCTGGCTTTTATCACTATTTCATTACTATATAGGAAACTTGCACAAAAAACAGGCTATTTGACCATAACCATACTGCCGCTGCTCCGCTGCGTGAAACATCACTGTATACATCATTGCTAATTACCATCCAGTAACCCCTGTTTCACCAATGCATCTACTTCAGGGTCTTTTAATTTAACGGATGGATTTCCCTGTGCAACTTTTGCCGTTGCATTCCTGACCGATGGATCTTTACTTTTTAATAATGAAATTAAAATCCCAATACTTTTATCATCTGTCCGCTGCTTCAGCGTTACAACCAACCGGGATAGCATGGCAGGATTGGTACAGTTTTGCAAAGCATCCTGCACAGCAGGCAATAAGGCATCTGAATCAAGCAAGGGTTGTTCCACCATCAGGAAAGAATAATTGGCTGGCAGTCTTCTTGTATATAAAATCTTTAACCAGTACCGGAGATTATCTGCATTCTTTGAATGAAAAAAAGCATCGAGGTATTCTTTCTCAATAATATCCTGCTGGTTCACGAGGCCGATCAGCAAATTCCTGTCTGCCTGATCGGGACTATTGGCCAGCGCTTCGAGTGAAATCGCTGCCGTACGGCTGTCTTTTAACAGCGGTTGTAATAAACCGGCCAGGTTTCCCATCTGCAATTCCTTCACAGTGTAGATAGCATAGCCTTTGATCCGTATATCCCAGTTGGCAACCGCTTCTCTTAATAATTGATCTGTTTTTCCATTCAATGGCGTTACAGCCAATGCCTGCACAGCCAGTATTTTTTCTTTGTCATTATCACTATGTATCCTGTTATAGGAAGTCTGCTGAAGGGAATCTTTGTTCAGCATGATATATAACGGGAATGAATGTGCATCGCCCAGGTTTTCCTGCGCCACCAGGTAATCGAACATAGCTGTGGTACGATCTGTTTTCAAATAGAACAATGCATTGGCTACCCAAACCAGGCTGCCGTGCTCTTTTTCGGTAGTCAGTCTTTCCAATAATAATTTTTCTTTATTGGTATCACCGGAGGCTCCGATCACGAGGTATGCCAATGTTCTTTGATACGCATTTGAAGAATTGAGCAGCGTAGTAATGTTTCGTGTATATAACTCTTCTTGCTTAAAATTATGCAGGGGATAGATGGTATATTGATTTACATTGGATTCGCCGGTAACATAACCGCTGCGCGGCATTAACAGCTCATCATTCTCATCGATAATAGTAGTCAATTGATCTTCCGAAAAATCTTTGCTCAATGCTTTTGCAAAAAACGTTTTAAAATTTTTCAGCTGTTCACTTTCCTGTGCAAAACAGGAAGCAGCCAGTAAAATGATAACAGGTAAAAAAAATCCTTTTATCATCTCCTCCTTATTTTTTGGTAAATATTTTCAGGTTATCATAATCCAGTACCATTCCATGCGGGGAAGGATCGTCAGGAGTCCCGGGGAAATGATTTTGTCCTAATTTAAGATAAGGCTGATCTTCGGACATCTGCGTAGCGCCTGTATAACTCCAGTAGGGTTTGTTATCGATTAATACATTAAAATAACCATCGGGGTACTGGCTCCATTTAAATTCCATTCTTATATTATACCATTGACCCGGTTTAATGGCAGAAGGTTTATCATACCTGTCCATATACCCGTTTTTCCAGCAATACATATTCCATTTCTGCTGGCATACTTCCATAAAGAATAAGGCGCTGCCTCCATTATCATTATTATTAGGGTGCCATTGTATACAGGAAGCGCCCCAATCGGGTTTTTCCCATGATTCGAAATAGATATCGAATTGCACTGCTCCTTCTTTGGGATTTTGCAAAGGTTTTGTCCATTGCTGCTCCGATCTCCAGCCATTACTGATGGAAGGGTCGCCGGCTTTTACCACCGAATGAAAGGAACCGCTGCCGCTTTTTACAATCGCTCCACCGACAGATCCATTCCCCAATTGATTGCTTGTGATATCCTCCGCCTTGTCAAACCCGTTGAAGTAAGTCAATACATATTCTTTTGCGCTGGCGGCCGTAGTGGGTTTCGCCGTTTCCGAAGGATCGGCAACAGGAACAATATATTTATGCCGGACCGTATCATAGGTTTCATAATTGCCTTCTTTTTTGACATACTCGATCGTATCACCGGTTCCTTCTTCTATATACCCATGATTGCCAGAAGGCAGGGTAAGTGTATTAGGGTCTCCGGAGATATAGGCTTTCGGACTATCAGAAGGATTGCCGCCACAGGAGGTACAGGAAATAACAAGAGAGAGGAACAGTAAACGTTTCATTTTCTATGACTTTCTGTTTGGTGTTAAATGCACTGAAGGTTATACAAGAACAGGCAAGCTGGTCAGCCGTAATTGCCCGGCAAAATTATTTTATCAATACTATATTTCCTTTCTTAAAAATAACATGACCGAGATAATCCACAGCCTGGGCCATATATACAAAGTTGTTGGTAGCCTGCGGAGACCCGTTGATCCTGCCATCCCATCCTTTGCCGATCTGGCTGGTCGCGAACACCAGCTGTCCCCACCGGTTATAGATCCGGAAATAGTTTAATTGTTTTATTCCTACACATATTGGCACCACGATATCATTTTTCCCATCACCATTGGGAGTAAACCCGGAAGGAATAAAGATATCAGGACCTGTTTTAAAAATAGTGACCTTGATATCATCTTCGGCATAACAGCCCTGTGCGTTTCCCGCTCTTACAATATAAGTAACCGATTCTCCCAGGTTATCGCCCAGTATAGCAACCGGGTCAGGAATATTGGTAAAGTTCAACCCGGTAGGCGGTATCCAGGTAAATATATTGGCTGAAGCCTGGTTAACAGTCGCATTCAATTGCAAAGGCTGGTTCACCACGACCGAGGTATCATTACCTGCAAATACAATGATGCGTGGCGCTACATCCACATGAAAAGTATCACGCAACGGATTGGGACAACCTGCATTCGTTACCGTCAGTACATAATCCGTATTAGTTGTAGGAGCGGCAATTGCATTGATAGTATAAGGCAAAGATGGAACAGTTCCGTTGCCTGCATTGGTGAGCGTATTGGAATGCGTCCATGAATAATTCGTACCGATATCGATCGTGGCATTCAGCGGGGTTGTCTTCCCATAACAGATCGAAGCAAATGGCGGATTGATATCCGCCCTCGGGAATGCCACATTGATGAAATTAAGCGTACCAACCGTACTGGTATCAGCCGGGCAAACACCACTTTTGACTATTACCCTATAACCCGTAGTCTGATTGATCGATGTGATGTTATAGGATGAATCTCTTTTCACGGGATTGAAATCGCTCCAGTTTGTATTATCGTGTGTGAATTGCCAGTTGACTACCGGGCCCGTATTTCCTGTCAGGTTAAAAACACTGCCGGTTGTCTGGTCCAGACAAAAATTATTATTGGAAGAACTCAGCACACCGCCCACACTTTTCGGGTCAACAAGTATAGTGGCCGCATCGCTGGTATCGATTAGGCAGGAGCTTCCATTCTGTACAAGAGCTCTGTAAATCGTCGATACTGTGAGGTCCTGCGCAGTAAGTGTATTAGTTGTATTCCCAACGGGGGTATAGGTGACACCTCCATCTGTCGATGCCAGCCAGTTGAGCACACCTCCGGTAGCACCATTTAATGTGAGTATGGTACTGTTGGTACCGGAGCAAACCGTGTTATCATTAAGTACCCGTCCTGCTACTGTTGGTGGCACAACGGTTACATTGATGGTATCTTTCAGGTTAGCACAACCATTGATCTCATTCGCTATGATCATTCCACCGGTAGTACCAGGTACTACAGTGATCACATTCGAATTCGCTCCCGATATCAATGTCCAGGAAGCAGGGATCGTCCAGTTATACAAAGCGCCGGCCAAAGCAGGTATGGAATAACTTGTTGTCGTATTGGCACAGGCTTGCAGGTCGCCACTGATCTCAAGACCTGCACAATTATTCCGCAACGCCACATAAGCATATGCAAAGTGGGCACCGGGCAAACAGTTATCTGTTTCGAATGTAAGTGTGACCAACGTTCCGCGATACGGAGAAAGATCGAAAGTAACTTCCGTCCAGTTCTTTGTCCATACATCCTGCAAAAGCGTGGCCGAACCATTGGTACCGGCATGTGATAAAAAGAAAACAGGACTATTGGTAAATCCATTGGCCAGGGCAGTTGCCGTGTCGAGCGTAGCTCCTGTACCACCGGACCCTGCTCCATTATTAAAAGTGGGTAAATAATATTGTGGTGATGCGCAGGTAACGACTGTATCATGCGCCGTCAATGTGGCTTTGAATAAAGGTTGTTCGTTGGAATTGTGTGTTCCGTTTTCCAGCACGAGTGCATACGCATATGTCATAGTATAAGGCGTGGTGACAGGTCCGGGCGGCACATTGATCGTATAGGTAACCGATCTTGTAAATCCACCGGGATTAGATACCTGTGAATGAAGATCAAAAGAGGTAGCTGAAGATCCCAGCTGTATCGCAGAGCTATAGGTATATCCATTGATAGTAGGAAGCGTGGTAAATCCGCCAAACAAATCGGTACCCGCTGATGTAATGACCCTGATACCTGTATTGGCGATATTGAATTCAGGAATAGTGGTACGACCGCTATTGGGAGCCGGGTAATCCTGTATGCCGGCGCCGAGCAAACCGGTACACACCAGCTGGCCGCTGTTCCAGGTGGTGGTG
>CAMLGR010000126.1 GCA_946479615.1 uncultured Bacteroidota bacterium
TTGCGGGCGATACCATAGTCCGAACAGATATCATCGAGAAACTGATCTACCAGTACAGGGATATCATCACGGCGCTGGTTGAGCGATGGCACATGAATAAGGATCACACTTAACCGGTGGTATAAATCGAGACGGAATGTTTTTGCTTCTACTTCCTGTAAAAGATTTTTATTGGTAGCGGCAATTACACGTACATCTACATTGATATCTTTATCGGCACCCACTCTTGTTATTTTCCCCTCCTGCAAGGCGCGGAGTACTTTGGCCTGTGCACTCAGGCTCATATCGCCAATCTCATCAAGAAATAACGTACCGCCATTGGCTTGTTCAAATTTACCGATACGTTGTTTGATCGCTGAAGTAAACGATCCTTTTTCATGACCGAATAATTCGCTTTCGATCAGTTCGGAAGGAATGGCTGCGCAATTCACTTCCACCAGCGGACCGGTTACCCGGTTGCTTTTTTCATGGATCCAGCGGGCCACCAGTTCCTTACCCACCCCATTCTCGCCGGTTATAAGTATACGTGCCTCTGTCGGGGCCACTTTATCGATCGTTTCCTTGATTTTTTGCATAGGCGCAGAAGCACCGATCATTTCCTGCACCCGGCTGACCTTTCTTTTTAATACTTTGGTTTCCGTGACCAGGCTGCTTTTATCCATTGCATTGCGGATCGTGATCAGCAACCGGTTGAGATCGGGTGGCTTGGAGATATAATCGTAAGCGCCTTTCTTGACGGCTTCAACAGCGGTTTCTATATTACCATGCCCCGAGATCATAATAATAGGTATATCGGGATTGATCTCTCCTGCTTTTTGAAGAAACTCTATACCATCCAGTTTAGGCATTTTGATATCACAGAGCACTACATCATAGGTCTTTTCGCGAAATGTTTTCAGTCCTTCTTCCCCGTCCGATGCTTCATCAATTTTATACCCTTCGAAGGAAAGGATCTCGGTCAATGTCTTACGTATCGCTTTTTCATCATCGATGATCAGTATATCAGCCATCAATCAAAATTTAGGTGCAAAAATACGGAACGGAGGTGATAAGGCGATTGGAATAAGAAATGAAGAATGAGGAATAAGGAATGAGAAAGAAAGGTGAAATCGTACTATAAGGTGTGAATGGATAGTATCAGCAAGGGGGTAAAAAAGTTGAGGCCGGATAGAAATCCAGCCTCGCTTTTAAAATCCAATATCCTATGAAAAACCATAACAAAGATGCACAAATAGAGGCAAAACGCTGCATGGATGATCAAAAATATAGGGAGTAGTTTTACGATTTCTGCGTAAATAGTTTGAGAAAGATTGACCCGTTGGTTCAAAAGGCAGAAGGCGGTAAGCCGATAAGGATATTCTTACCGTCTTACCGCCTTCGAGGCTTTATAGGTAAAGCTATTTTTTAAGATACATCACTTCCTTTACCAGCTTCACCGTCCTGCTTACATCAGGCAATGCAGCGGCTACCAGGTTGGGCGCATAGTGCAAAGGCGCATCAGCCGCTGTAATACGGCGGATTGGCGCATCCAGGTAATCAAAACCTTCTTTCTGCACCTGGTAAGTGATCTCGGAAGAGATGGAAGCAAACGGCCATTGTTCTTCCACAATGACCAGGCGATTGGTTTTCTTTACACTTTCCAGGATGGTAGGCAGGTCCAGCGGACGTACCGTACGCAAATCGATGACTTCCGCGCTGATATTTTCTTTTTCGAGTTCAGCTGCTGCACCCAGCGCCACTTTCATCATTTTATTAAAAGAAACGATGGTCACATCGCGGCCTTGTTTTTTTACATCTGCTTTTCCCAGTTCGATATAATATTCTTCGTCGGGTACATCGCTTTTATCGCCATACATCACTTCACTTTCCATGAACATCACCGGATCTTCTTCGTAACGGATGGCTTGTTTTAATAAACCTTTGGCATCATAGCCATTGCTGGGCGAAACGACTTTCAGACCAGGAATATTGGCATATAATGCTTCGAAAGCAGTCGAGTGTTGGGCTCCCAATTGACCAGCAGAGCCGTTTGGCCCACGAAAAACGATAGGACAGGATATTTGCCCACCGCTCATTGCCAGCATTTTGGAAGCTGTATTGAGAATTTGATCTAAGGCAAGCACAGCGAAGTTCCAGGTCATGAATTCAACTACCGGGCGAAGTCCTTTTTGAGCGGCTCCTACAGCTACGGCAGTAAAACCCAGTTCCGAGATCGGCGTATCGATTACACGCTTAGGGCCAAATTCGGCGAGCATACCCTGGCTTACCTTGTAAGCGCCATTATATTCTGCTACTTCCTCGCCCATTAAAAAGACTTTCTCATCCCTTCTCATCTCTTCATTCAATGCTTCACGGAGTGCTTCACGAAATGCAATTGATCTTGCCATTATATTTTCAGCTTTTGGAGTTTTATCCGGAAATATGACCGGTTTTCGGGAGGCAAAAATAAGTGAGAAGGGGGATAAAACCTAAAATGGAACCTGCTGTCTTATAGCATGCAGTCTGGCAGTTGGCAGTCAGTAACAAATAATTGCAGGACTTTTTTTTAAAGCGATCATCACCCCTGCCCTTCACAATCCGGCAGCCGGCTGCCCGGTCAAAAGACTGCAGGCTGATAACTATCTTTGCTCATGCACTACCAGGTTCTTATCATCGGTGGCGGCCCGATCGGGCTGGCCTGCGGTATTGAAGCAAAGAAAGCGGGATTGACCTATACAATACTTGAAAAAGGAGCGCTGGTCAATTCGCTCTATAATTACCCGGTCAATATGACTTTCTTTTCTACTTCCGAACGGCTGGAGATCGGTGGAGTACCTTTTGTTTCCAATAATCCCAAACCAACAAGACCGGAAGCGCTGGAGTATTACCGGCGGGTAGCTTCCACCTATGAACTGAATGTGCAGCTGTTTGAAGAAGTGATCTCCGTTCAGCAATCTTCAGCTAAACCAGGACCACGATTTGCTATTACAACCAGTAAGCAGGACTATACAGCAGATAATATCATTATTGCTACAGGGTTCTATGATATTCCTTACCTGCTGAATGTCCCGGGAGAAGATCTCCCGAAAGTGACGCATTACTATAACGATCCTCATTACTATGCTTTTCAGAAAGTGATTGTGGTCGGTGCTATGAATTCAGCTGTGGATGCGGCCCTGGAAACCTGGCGCAAAGGTGCGGAAGTAACCATGGTGATCCGGGGCGCTGATATTGGTGAACGGGTCAAATATTGGGTAAGACCAGATATCCTGAACCGTATCAAAGAAGGTTCGATCAAAGTATATTATCATTCTACGATCAAAGGGATCCGCGAACAGGAAGTGGAGATCAATACGCCCGATGGCGTGATAACCATTCCCAATGATCATGTCATAGCGCTGACCGGTTACCAGCCCAATCTTGAATTCCTGCAAAAGATCGGTATTGAATTATCAGCCGACGATGTCCGTTGTCCCACCATTCACGAAGCCACGCAGGAGACCAGTGTACCTCATGTTTATCTCGCCGGGGTGATCTGTGGCGGCATGAACACGCACCGCCTGTTTATTGAAAATTCAAGAGAGCATGCTGTCAAAATCATCGCTGCAATAGGGAAAAAATGAATTATTTCATCGGGGTTTTCAGGTATTTTATCGAAAATCTAAACGGGAAAGTAATTATACGTAAGGGTAAACTCTTGACAATAGGCATTATTGGTGCTAGTTTTACGCTGTCAATGTCCGATATCTAAATCACCAATAATGAAAAACTTTTTACTCACTCTTTTTTTGTTGCCGGTTTTTGCCATTTCAGAGGCCCAGATCCAGGGCCCGCTTAACGGTTCAACCTTTACTACTGTCAATATACCTGGTTCCGGTCAGACATGGACCAATGCAAGCAATGTAAGCGCCAGTGATAATATATATGCTACGTTTGGAAACCTTCCCAACCCTGCCGGAGCGTTTACCGATTACCTGGTCGTTACCGGTTTCGGATTTTCAGTGCCTCCCGGTGCTACTATTTCCGGTATTGTGGTGGAAGTAGAACGTTCGGATCCCAATGGCCGCACAGCCGATAACAGTATCCGTATTGTAAAGAATGGTGTGATCAGCGCTTCAGAATATGGAAACAGCGCCACGTATTCGTTCAGCGATAACTCCCAGTCATTTGGTAATGCCGGCGAATTATGGGGTGAAAGCTGGACAGCTGCGGATATTAATTCACCCAGTTTCGGGATTGCTATATCGGCTAAACGTTCTGTCAGCAGCGGTACCACCGGTGGCCGCATCGATAATATCCGCATCGCTGTGTTCTTTGATTTTATTACGTTGCCGGTTGACCTGCTTCTTTTCCGTGGCGGCAGAAAAAATAATGTCGTGCAGTTATCATGGATAACCGCCAACGAAGAGAATATGGATTATTACGAAGTGCAGCGTTCCGATAACGGAAGCACGTATACAGGTATCAATCGTGTCAATAGCCAGAACAGAACGTTTACTACTTCCTATTCGGTGAACGATACAAAACCTTCCGGTGCTAAAACCTGGTATCGTTTAAAAATGATGGAGAAAACAGGTGTTGTCAAATATTCAAACATCATTGCTGTAGCTGCAGAAGCACAGGCAGATGCGAATGCATTATACCCCAATCCCCTTCCGCGTAATGGAATATTGCTGATTAAAAATCCATCGGGCGAACAACTGGCTATCAATATTTATAACAACTTTGGTCATCAGCTGGCACAAACGACTACGAATTCTTCTATAGTTACGCTGAATGAGCAGGTGAAAAATAACAGCGGTATATTGTATTACCGTGTAACGAACAGGAATGGCCAGGTAACTGCTTCAGGTAAATTACTGATCCAATAAAAATTATAGTTTACCAACGGCTGCTATCAATGATTCCAGTTTAACAGGGTCGAGCTGACCATTAGTACGAACGCCGCTGCAGATATCAACGCCAAAAGGATTTACATGTTCAATCGCTTCTCTTACATTGCCCGCATGTAACCCTCCGGCGAGAAAAACAGGACGCTTTACCTGTTCTACCAGTTTACGGCTGATAGTCCAGTTATGCGTATTACCGGTTCCACCCAGTATTTTAACAGCGGCTTTGGGATTACCACTATCCAGTAAAAATGCATCTGTTTCCTCCTGTAGTTCCAGTGCCTGTTCAATGCTTTCTTCTCCGGTAACATGAATTACCTGTACAAGTTTGATAGCAGGAAATGCATCGCGGATATCTTTATAACTGCCTTCTGTTAATTCATCCACTATCTGCACAGTATTTGTTCCCGTTCTTTTGATATGCCCGATAATAGCGTGAGAAGATTGTTCGCTTGTCAGCAGGAACGAAGCTACCGGTGGTGGAATGATCGCCGTGATATCCGCGATCAATTCATCACTGATCGGCCCCGGTCCGCTTGGCATTTTAGCTACCAGTCCGAGTGCATCCGCACCTGCATTGATGGCGAGCAGAGCTTCTTTACGCGAAGAGATGCAACATATTTTGATCCGTGTACGCATAAATAATACCTTCTCAGACTTTTTTCTTCATGAGCCAATCCGTTTGAACATCATCGCCCAGGATAAAAGGATGTTCGCTGAACTTTTCAAATCCATGTGCTGTATAGAAATCGATAGCCCGTTGATTTCTTTCCCAAACACCCAGCCATACCCATTGTTTGAATTTTTGGCGGGCTATAGACATTGAAGTATTCATTAATTCTTTGCCAACGCCTTTCCCGATCATTTCTTTCACTGCATAGATCCTTGCTATTTCAAGCGTGGGCAGGCCACTTAATTCAGGCGGGTTATTATCTTCCCGGAGACGGGCATAGCCTACAGGTGCGTCATCGTTGTAAGCGAGTAAAAAGATATTGCCAGGCTCCCCCACTTCTGCAATGAGTTGTTCGGCCGAAAATTGTTCACGCATGAATTTATCCATGTCATGTTGGGTATTGAATTTTTCGAAGGTGTCGGAAAAGGTTGTCCGGCTCATGTCGGCGATAAGTGCGGCGTCTTTGGTCGTGGCGATGTGAATATGCGGGGAGTGTATTGGCATGAGGCAAATGTATGATTATAATCAATCCTCTGTGGTTCTCTGCGTATAACTCCAGTAGTAAGATATCAGATTAAAGTATTTAGTATTCAGAACTTATGAATAGAATCTACTCTACAGGGCATATACCACGGAGGACCACAGAGAAGACACAGAGGGCCGCAGAGGGGAATAAAAAAAACCTCCCACATATTGCAAGGAGGTTTGTTTTGATTCCATTGGACTGGTTACTGTTTATAGAATTTCAATTGTGTTGTTTCCTGTGCCCCGGCCACCTGCACAGAATAGATTCCTGCTATCAGAAATTGCACATCGATCATTTTTGAATAATAACCCGGTATCAATTGCCATTTTTCTTTTCGTACTAATTTACCCGATGCATCAAAGAGATTGATCATTACCGCAGCATGACCGCCAGAATAACCCGCCAGCGTAATTGTATTGTTAGCCGGATTGGGATATAATGAAATTCTTTTTTTCGTAGTCCGCAACGGTAATGTCACTACTGATGAATAAAAGATCTTTCCCTGCTTATCTGTTTCCTTAATGCGGTACCAGGCCGTTGAATTTTTAACAGCTTCGCTATAATCATTGATCAGGTATACACTCTTATTGATTTCAGCCGGAACTGTTTCAATAGATGTATAATCAGTGCCGTTGAGTGAACGTTCTACTTCAAAATGACCGGTTTCTTCCGCGCCGATCGTTTCCCATTTCACTACCACTGCATTTCCTGCCCTGTTGGCTGTAACAGAAAGTACATGCAAGGGCAAAGGCGCTGATGAACCATTGGCAATAACTCTTACCAATAAACTGATATAAGCAGCTTGTGTATAAATACCGGCTTCGGTAATTTCCCATGAATTTTCATTGGCGGTTCCGTTCCAGCCGGTATTCCATTCACGGTATGATTTCATCGGCGGCTGACCACCCGGAGGTGAAATGCCCGGGATAGAAAAATCTTTATTCGGTCCGCCGGGCACATATCCTGGTGCAGGCCCATTGGGAGAAGTAAATACATTATCCCAGATCGTTCCGTCGTTGAACCAGCTATGGTAAAATTCGTTGACGCACCTATCTCCGCCATAGGCATACATATTGGTCAGCATCACTTTTCCCATCGGGTTCACACCATGAAACCAATGAAGATAGTTCTCTCCTAATTCCTTGTATAAAGCAGACTGCGAAGTATTGATATTGAATGTAGCAAAATCAAGATTGTCCAGCCCTGCATTCGCTTTTACCTCATGACTGTTCCAATGATATTGCGCATCCGGCATCGAGGCACGGTACAGATCGGTTTGATTATTATAGTCATCTACACTGGCAATATAATTCTGTCCACTCTTGACCGATCTGATATTATTGACAACACTGGTAGTGGCGCCGGGTAACATCGTGTATCGTAACAACGCTCTTTGCACAGAAGGATAATAAGGTCCCCACCACCAGGATGCATAAGGTCTTGCTTTGAGATACATGGTATCGAAACAATTCTTATACTCGGCATCATGTGTCGCTTCAAAAAGATAAGCGGCCGCAGTCACAACGCTTTCCTGCTGGGTTGCTGCATCCTGGTCCGCATCACCAGCTTTTATATCCTGGTCGTCACAGGTGGTTTGAAAGGTGTTGAAATTATTGGTTGTTAATTTAGCGCGGTTCCATGCATTGATCGCCCTGGTCAGCAGATCATCTCCATATGTTGATAGTGAAGAAATGCCGGTGGACTTATAGACCGTACTACCCAATGCAAACACAGCAGCGCCCGTCAGCGTGGAAGAAGTACATTCAGGTACATAATAACGGGGATTATTATCGGCACTGGGCGGGCTGGCCGTATTATAATTGTCAACACCTACTTTCAGAAACAATCCATTGGTACCACTGGCATTCTGCATACGCATGAGCCAATCGATTTCCCATTTTACTTCATCGAGAATATCGGGTATCCCATTGCCTGATTCAGGAATGTTATAGTCATCGGCAAAATACAATGGATGCATCCGGTATGTTTCGAGCAGGTTGCATACAGGTCCCATGGCAAACGTCACATATTTATTATAATCACCCGCATCGAACCAGCCTCCATGCACATCACGGGCGCTGGCAGGGTTTCCTTTATCATAACGCGAACGTGCAGCTCTGTCCTGCAGGGCACCTTCGAAGGAAGCGGCATCCGACCATTTTGCGTCGGTATACGGAGGTTGTTTAGCGCAGTTCACACGCTGGTAGAAATACATACGCGCTGCTTGTTTCAACACTTCGGAGTATACATTGGTATTGATCTCGAATCGATACGATCCCACATTGTTGCTGACATCATAAATGTAATAGGAACCGGTAGCGGTAACCGTACTGAAATCGAACCACCACCCTTTATCGCCACTTTGTGTATGTGTGCTGCCTGCTTTCCAGGCAGTGAGCGTACCGGAATAAACAACAACATCATCGCTCCAGCGACGCACCTGGTATTGGTTTACACCGGTACCGGGTGAAAAAGATTCGGATGCATTATAACCGGTTTGCGGATCAACGATGACAGCTACTTTTTTACTGCCGGGCAGGTAACCAAACTGATCGATCTTGATATGCTTGCTGGTTGAACCCGGAGGTAACGCATTGGCCGTGACAGTAAATAAAAGCAATAAAATCGCGAAAGGACTGGTTAGCATTCTCATGAAAGTTGGTTTAGTGCTGTAAACCGGTGGTTAGCCGGCCGGTTGTTTGAAAAGGTAAGATTAAAAGTCCGGGATGGATAAAAGCAGCGAAACTAATTACTAAAAATCATGCCCCTGGAAAGAAAAGATAGATGAATCGGGAAATTGACTGCCGCCAGGAACTGTATTTCAACAATGAAGTTTGTTGATACCCGCAATGAATTCCGGAATCAAGGAAATTTCCTCATTCCCCGATTCGTAAAACCCCGGTTAACCATTTTCACCTTCCAGCCTATCCTTTTAACCGTTTGAGGAGAATGCAAAGGGCTGCATGATGAATCCCCGTAAATTAAAAGAGCAATGGATTCATCACTTTAAACTACATGCAAATGCAACAACTAAATCCTATGCGATTATTATCGCTATTGATACCGGTGATGCTGGCTGCGCCGGTCCGTTCGCAAATCACTACACCCCGCACTCCCAGCCCGGCTGCTACGGTTTCACAAACGATCGGCATCTCTACTGTCACGATCAATTATTCAAGACCTTCTGTAAAAAACCGTGAAATATGGGGCGCGCTGGTTCCTTATGGATGGAATGTACAGGGTTTTGGCGCCGGCAATTCCGCTCCCTGGCGCGCCGGTGCTAATGAAAACACGGTCATAAAATTTTCACACCCGGTAAAAGTAGAAGGCAAGACAATACCGGCCGGTTCCTATGGTTTGTTTTTTGTGATCAATAAGGACAATACGGGAGAAGTTATTTTATCCAGAGACAGCCGTTCCTGGGGCAGCTTTTTTTATGATGCCAGGCTGGATGAACTGCGCGCACCGATACAAACACGCGCCATTCCTCATACGGAATTACTCACTTATGATTTTATCAACCTGACAAAGAACAGCGCTGAATTAGTATTGGATTGGGAAAAGAAACAGTTTCCGGTAAAAATCGAATATGCAGTCGATGACCTGGTAATTGAAAATGCAACAGAAGAATTGAAAGGGCCTGTTGGATTCAACTGGCAGGGATATACCAGCGCAGCTAACTATGCATTTCAGAATAAAACCAACCTGGACCAGGCATTGATCTGGGCCGATAAAGCGATCACGATGAATAATACGTTTGCCACACAAAGTATCAAGGCAAACATTCTTGGTGCGCAGGGAAAAACAGCCGAAGCGGATAAAATAATGGCCGATGCGTTAGTGAATGCCACGGAAGCAGAGATCAACCTGTATGGATATCAATTTTTACAGGGCGGTAATACCGATAAGGCCATCGGGATATTTGTATTGAATACAAAACGGTTTCCTAAAAGTGCCAATGCCTGGGATAGTTTAGGCGAAGGCTATTTCACAAAAGGTGATAAAAAGAATGCCATTGCCAGTTTCAAAAAATCATTGAGCCTGAACCCGCCATTGAATGTCAAAGACAATTCGGAGAAGTTTATGAAGCAGTTAGGGGCGATGTGATGTTTGTCTGAACCGGGATTGGGGATGCATGGGATTATCAGGAAATCGAACTCATACGAGGTTGTATTAAGGATAGATATATAAAGTTCTTACACCTTAGTCTATTAAAGTTTATAGTATTCCCGTCTTCTAAAAATCCCATGCATCCCCCAGTCCCGGTTCAGACATTCCTCTTCCCGCACCTCATCCCTCCTTTTCTGCAATTCACCGATTTTGAATAGCCCGGAGGCTACTGTGTAAACTAATTTGCGGGCTATTAACAGGATCGATATGAAGAAATGGATAATAGCAGCGTTGATTGGTTTTAGCAGCCTGCCGGGGATCGCGCAGCAAACAGTATATACTTACACAGATAATGCAAACCAATCTGTCAACCCCGATCATAAAACAGGGGCCAGCGTGGTACCTGATGGATCAGCCATACTGCTTCACGCCCAGTTGCACCGCCGTGAACAAACAACGGGTATGAATACTTTGCAGGAACGATCTGTCAATGAAAATGCAGCAGGGTTCAATACCCAACTGGTATTGGGTTACCTGGTAAACAATCAACACAGGATCATCATTAAAAAACCGGGAGAAAAAATATCCTGGGCCAGCCTGGATTAATCGACGTTTTCGATCACCATCGCGCTGGCGCCGCCACCGCCGTTACAAATACCGGCTGCGCCATATCTGGCTTTGTTGGCTTTTAATACATTGATGAGCGTAACAATGATGCGGGCGCCACTGGCTCCTAACGGGTGACCGATAGAAACAGCGCCACCATGTACATTCACTCTGGAAGGATCCAGTTTCATCCGCCTGCTGTTTTCAATACCTACTACAGCGAATGCTTCGTTGAGCTCCCAATAGCTGATATCAGACATTTGCAGACCTGCTTTGGCAACCGCTTTTGGTACAGCCAGTGAAGGCGTGGTAGTAAACCATTCCGGTGCCTGTTCGGCATCGGCATAACTTTTTATTTTGGCAATAGGTTTTAATCCCAGTGCATCTGCTTTTTCTTTACTCATGAGTACTACTGCCGCAGCGCCATCATTCATGGTACTGGCATTGGCAGCGGTAACTGTACCGTCTTTTTGAAAAGCCGGGTTCAGTGAAGGGATCTTATCAAATTTTACATTGTAAGGTTCTTCATCTTTTGAAAATATAACCGGATCGCCTTTGCGTTGTGGGATTTCAACAGGAATCACCTCGTTGGCAAATAAACCCTTTTCCCAGGCCGCCTGGCTTCGTTTATAACTTTGGATGGCAAATTCGTCCTGTTCGCCACGGCTTACACCACATTCTTTCGCACAAAGCTCTGCCGCATTACCCATTGCCTTTCCATCATATACATCGGTCAGCCCATCTTTCGCCAATCCATCGATGAAAGCAGCATTGCCATATTTATTTCCCCATCTCATCGTTTCTGCATAGAAGGGAACATTGCTCATACTTTCCATACCTCCTGCCACTACGATATCTGCATCACCCAATAAAATACTTTGAGCAGCCTGTGCAATAGCTTTCATGCCGCTGGCACAAACTTTATTGACAGTGGTACAATTCACTTCATTCGGGAGACCGGCAAATTTAGCGGCCTGCCGTGCCGGTGCCTGCCCGAGATTGGCCTGTATCACACAACCCATTAACACATCCTGCACCTGTTCGGGTTTGATACCTGCTTTGGCAACAGCCGCTTTAATAGCCGCAGCGCCAAGTTTGGTTGCTGAAATATCTTTCAAACTTCCACCGAAACTGCCGATCGGGGTACGAACTGCCGAGATAATATAAACTTCCTTAGACATGATTTTTATTTTTTGACCCGGTTTGCATATTGTGCAATGAATGTGTAAACAGGCATGCAAAGATAACAATTGTTAGTAGAATGAAAAGCCAGTCAAAGCATCCATATTTACCGAATCCTGAAAAGAAATTATCGATGGGCATTTATTGGTCACAGATGCACGGATCACCTGTGGCAATTAACCAATTTATTCTTTTTCTCTCAAGAGCTAACAACAGGCCGGCTCCCCTGGTTCCGGGACCTTGCCCGTGCCTCCTGTTATTCCAGAACAGATTATCTTTAGCGCCATCATGAGTGTATATACCAGCAAATCCGTTGTTATTGTTACCTGTCCCAAGCGTCTCAGTCCTTTCCTGGAACAGGAAGTAAGGGAATTGGGATTTACCATTGAAGAAACATTTATTACCGGTGTGCGCCTGTCGGCTACCATTAATGAGTGTATTAAATTAAACCTAAACCTTCGCTGTGCGAGCCAGGTATTGTATAGTCTCAAACAATTCCGGGCGGTTAATGCCGATGAAATTTACAATCACCTGGTCGTTTATCCCTGGGAAGAGATATTGCCCGATCCCGGTTATTTTTCCATTACCAGCAATGTCAGTAACCCTACGATCAATAACAGCATGTTTGCCAACCTGCGGGTAAAGGATGCCATTGTAGACAGGATACGGGAGAAACGAGGCACACGTCCTTCTACCGGTTCTGAATTGACCGGCGCGGTCATTAATTTATTCTGGAAGAATGATCATGCAGAAGTATTCATCGATACTTCGGGCGATTCATTGGGAAGACATGGTTACCGTAAAATACCTGGGCAGGCGCCCATGCTGGAAGCATTGGCGTCCGCAACTATTTATGCTACCCGCTGGGACAGGCAATCGGCCTTTGTAAACCCGATGTGCGGCTCGGGTACACTCGCGATCGAAGCGGCTATGATTGCTACCAACCGGAGACCGGGTTTGTTCAGGACCAATTATGCATTTATGCACCTTAACGGATATGATGAAAAAGTATACCTCGAAGAAGATGCCTTGCTCGAAAGCCAGATCATCGATGTACCGGGATTGCGGATCATCGCTACCGATTATAGTGACAGGGCTATCGGGAATGCAAAGAAAAATGCCATTGCTGCAGGTGTAGCCGGCCTGATCGATTTTGACGTTTGTGATTTTGCCGATACCGGAATACCTCCTGCTCCCGGTGTATTTTATGTAAATCCTGAGTATGGAGAACGATTAGGGGAAGTAAGCAAACTGGAAGCAACCTATAGCCGTATCGGTGATTTCATGAAACAAAAATGCGGCGGTTATTATGGATATGTATTTACGGGCAATCTGGAGCTCGCCAAGAAAATCGGATTGAAAGCAAAACGAAGGATCGAATTTTACACCAGCACTATCGATTGCCGCCTGCTGGAATATGAATTGTACAGCGGATCGAGGGAGGTGGGGAAGGTTTAATGGTTTATAGTTTTTGTTCAGAGAAATTAATTATCATCTGTTTATGGAAATTTCAGCTTTGCAGCAAATTGTCAGAGAAAGATATTTTGCAACTGATAGTAAAAGAGGACTTCATCATACCGCTTTATGGTTTCATGAAGAAGTGGGCGAATTATCTGCTGCCATGGCAAAAGGCGATAAGGAAAATGCAAAAGAAGAATTGGGTGATGTGCTGATGTGGATGCTGACACTGGCCAACCTGATGGAGATCGATATGCAGGAAGTGGTGGATATTTATTTGGCAAATCCGCGAAAGCATCCGGCCAAGTAATTACATCTCAATCTATTGGTCCTATTTCGCTACCGCAATTTTTACCTTCTTATTCTTAATTTTTTGTTCCTTGATCAATTGCAGGGTATGACTAACCTTGTTTTTCTTAACGGCAACAAAAGAAAAGAAATCTTTTACCTCGATCAGCCCGATATCTTCTTTTTTCAATTGCCCGCGATTGGAAAGAAAACCAACAATATCGATCTTGTTCACTTTATCTTTTTTACCGGCTGCAATGAATAAGGTAGACCATTGCGGCTTTTCCGGCAATACCGGCGTTGCCGGTAATTCTATTGTTTCTACTCCCGGATCGATATACACCGGCAGTTGCTCTTCCGGTGATAAGATAAGAATAGCCGTGCCGCTGGCATCCATCC
>CAMLGR010000127.1 GCA_946479615.1 uncultured Bacteroidota bacterium
GAGGGTCCGCCGGCAGGTGGAGTAGGAACTTTGATCCTGAAAGTGCCGTCGCCGGTACCGGTCACCGAATCAACCGCATTATTCCAGGAAGTGGTTACAATTATTTTTTCACCCGGATCGGCCCATCCCCATAACGTGGCTTTTGAACGTTGCTGCAATACCATGTTGCTGCCGATCGCAGCGGGCAGACGGATCGTTGCCTGCGATGTGATAGTAGCCAGGAGAAGAAGGAGGGAGAGGGAATTTTTCATATCTGAAGCTTTGGGGTATGAATATAATAAGAAATGAAGAATAAGGAATAATAAAGTAAATGTAAAACCACAGAATGTAAAATGCAAAATGTAAAAGGAGTGATCGATATCCGGCCACTCCTTTTACATTTTACATTTACTTTATTATTCCTTATTCTTAATTGACCTGATTCAGATCAAACATATCCGGCTGCGCGTCCTTTTTCCGGATACCAAAGTTGTAGCGGAGATTGATGCCAAATCGTCGCGTATCGCTGCGGCGGAAACCCGATGCATTCACCGAGCCCTGGTTGATCGTAAAGTCATTGCGGTTGGTAGCGAAAATATCGTTTACGCTTAGCGTAACGGTTAGTTTCTGTTTCATGAACTGGCGGTTGATACTGCTGTTCAATGCGCCAAAAGAAGAAAGCTCGTAAAACTGTTGCTGTCCTTTCAGCCGCATGAAACCAAACAGGGTGATCTGCGATAGCTTATCGATCTTATACGAATGAAAACTAAAGAAGGTCCAGGTGCCTTTGCTGAACGTAAGCGGTTTATTTTCATACAAACCATCATACATATTGTGGTTGTACTGCGCACCGACAAAGAAGAAATAGTTTTTACCGGGCGGTATCGCCCCTAAACCTCGCAGGTACCATTCTTTGTTTTTACCGAGATTGTCATAGGTCCGGTACGCCTGGCTGCCGGTTGAATCCGCCTGATAGATGACATTGGTGAAAATGTCTTTGGTATCATTGATACCTATTGCCAGTAATGGCCTTTCATCTACACTGATATTCGCTTCATAGTTCTGCGTGAATTGAGGACGGAGCGCCGGGTTACCCACTTCGGTCAGGTACTGGTCTACATACCGCGGGAAAGGATTTAATTGTTCATAGACGGGCCGGCTGATCGTGCGCCGGTACACTAGGTAAGCCCGTAATTCATAGCCGGCAATTGTCATTACTTTTTTACTCAGGTAGATATACGGAAAGAAATCGGAACGATGAATAGTGAAAGAAGTATCATCCGGAATGATCTGTGTGCCTTTCATATTGGTATTCTCCATGCGCACACCTGCTTTGATTATAATATCGGCGATCGATTTGGATGCCTGCAGGTATACCGAATTGATATTTTCCCTGTAATCAAATGTGTTCGTTCGTGCACCGTCTTTGACACGGTTGCCACCTGCTTGTTTATAATAGTCCGCTACACTGCTGAAATCGAGGATGGATGTTTTTAACCCTGTCTCCAGCATAATGCTTTTTACCGGCTTCCAGCGCAGATCCGTCTGACCGGTAAAGAAATTCCTTTTGCTGAGATTATTGCCATCACCACCAACCGGTGTAATAACAGGAATATCGAACTGCGTTATAAAATCCTGATCGGTATTATTGCGGGCATAAGTATAGGAGAAATCGTTGGTCCATTCAGAACCCACTGAATCGATCCTGTATTTGGTGCTGATGCCATTATTAAGAAGAAAGGAAGATCCGTTATTTCCCACTTTGGCTAGGTTATTCGTCAATACTTCGCCGGTACTGATCTTGTTAATGATGCTGCGGTTATCGGTCTTATTATTAAAATCATTGAGACTGGCCCTTCCATCATAGGATACTTCCCAGTTTTTATTGAGTTTATAACTGATCCCGAATCCTGCATAATAGGCATCAGAAGGGTATTTCGTGGCTGCATCCTGTACCAGCAATGAATCGGGTGCAAATAAACGATCGGTCTTTATTTGTTCATGGCTGCTGCGATGACTGTAATTCAGGTTGATATACGATGTCTTTATTCCATCATTATTATTCAGGCTGAAGCCAGCAAATTCATTCGCATATTTTCCCTGTTGCCATCCACCGGTAACACTGCCGGTCATGCCGACTTTTACTCCTTTCTTTAAAACCACATTGACAATACCGCCACCGCCCGATGCATCGTATTTGGCGGAAGGCGTTTTTACTATTTCTATTTTTTCAATGGAATTGGGTGGAAGGCTTTTCAGCATGGTGGCGATATCGGCAGTACTCATTTTCATTTCGCGCCCATTGATATAGACAGTAGCGGGGGTAAGGCTATTGATATAAATATTCCCATCCTGATCAACAAACAAACCTGGCGTTTTTTCCAGTACTTCATAGCCGCTAGTGCTGGTTGCGGCCAATGCATCGGGATCGACAATGGTCTTATCATCTTCCTGCCGCATTAATGGTTTTCGTGAACTCACCACCACGCCGCCCAGTGTTTTGGAAATAAGCTGTGCGGTAATGATAAAAGTTTGTGAACCGGAAACAACAATTCCTTTTTCGGGCGCCTCGTAACCTACTGCCGATGTATTGACTGCGTATTGATGCCCTTTTATCAATTGAAATATTGCACGGCCATTGCTATCGGACAGTTGTGCGAACCGTTGAAGGCTATCGAGGCGATCGGTAACGGTAATAGCAGCATGAGAAAGGGGACTGTTTTTTATATCAGTGACACGGATGGTCACAGGAACAGTCTGCGCAAACAGGGAAGAAGCGAAGAGCAGGCAGAAGGGGAGAAAAGATTTTTGTATAAAGGGTAAGTAGAATTTTTCTTTCATGAAACGGTGCGGTTAGGGTGAATCAAAAATAATCGAAATACAGGGCAGCTTTGCTGTCCTGCCGCAATCGTCTCCTGTTTTCTGTTTTATTTAACCTTTGGGTTCTGCATTTTTCTTTCGGGAAATATGCATATTTTTTTTCTTCAGGTCGTGGATCGCTGCTGCTTCATCGATGGAATGTGTGCTATGGATATCGGTCTCCTGTTCGGCAAGGCTGGCCAGTTTGATATAGAATTTTTTCAATACATCCAGCTCTTTGGCCGTAAGATCTTCCACGTTGACAAGGCGGTTGCTGGCGGTACTGCTGGTTGCGATCAGTTCATTGAGTTTTAATTGCAGGGCGATCGTGTCTTTGTTTTGCGATTGCTGGATCACGAATACCATCAGGAAAGTAATGATCGTAGTACCGGTATTGATCACCAGTTGCCAGGTATCTGAAAAATGAAAGATGGGCCCGGTAACCGCCCATACGATAATGATAAGAAACGCAACCAGGAAAGCGGCCGAACTACCGGTAGCTTTAGTGACTTTGGCAGAGAATTTTTCAAAGATATTTTTGGAATCTTTTTTTTGTGTCTGTTCCATACAAGCCAGATTTTAAAGAGTGGAGAATGATTTATTAAAATAAACGGGGTAAGAATAATGTATTGTGCACATCAATACCGAAATTTAAGAAATAACTTTTGGAATGGTACGCTTTACAACTACTATTAAAAAATTTGAGACCCAGGGAGAAAAGACGGGCTGGAGCTATATCGAGATACCGGCGGATATTGCTGCTAAAATAAAAAAGGGGGAAAAGAAATCATACCGCGTAAAAGGCAAACTCGATAGTTATAAGATCACCGGTGTTTCTTTATTGCCGATGGGCGGCGGATCTTTTATTATTCCTTTGAATGCAGCTATACGAAAAGGGACGGGTAAACGGGTTGGTGCCATGCTGAAAGTAGAACTTGAAGAAGATAAAGCAGCGTTTCGTTTCAATAAGGATTTTATGGAATGCCTGGCAGATGAACCAACTGCAGCTGTATTTTTTAAATCACTGACCGGATCTCACCAACGGTATTTCAGTAAATGGATCGATTCTGCTAAAACAGATACCACCAGAGCTAAACGCATTGCCCAGGCGGTGACAGTCTTGTCAAGAAAGATGGGATACCCGGAAATGATGCGCAGCAGGAACACGGATCAGGGGTGAATAAATAGGATTTCAGTGATTACCGGTCTTTGACCGATTGCAGGTTTTGTAAAGGCAGGATGGCAATCATCGAAATCTTATTAAATCCTTTCATCCGTGTTTTATATTTGTATTATGATCGAATCAATCAACGATTTTCAGCGGCCTTTTTTTATCGGTATAGCGGGTGCAGGCATGAGCGCTATTGCACAATACCTGCAGGGTTCGGGAAAAAATGTTTCCGGAAGTGATCGTTTTTTTAAGGAAGGTGAATTCAATGACAGCCGTACCAAACTTGAAGCCGAAGGCATTCTTTGTTTTGTACAAAATGGTGAAGGCATTACACTGCAGACTGATCTCGTCGTTGTATCGACAGCGGTAGAGGATAGTGTACCGGAAGTGCAGAAAGCGAAACAACTGGGTATACCTATTATCAAACGATCTGAATTACTGGCCATCATTGCCCTGAGTAAAAAAACAATTGCAGTAGGAGGCACCAGCGGAAAGAGTACGACCAGCGCCATGTTGTTTGATATCATGGAGCATGCAGGATTGAACCCGGGTATTATCAGCGGAGCCGGGTTGATCAGTCTCATCAAAAAAAATAAGATCGGCAATGCGAAAGTAGGTGCCGGGGAATGGCTGATCATCGAAGCTGATGAAAGCGATGGATCGATCGTACAATACCAGCCAGCTATAGGATTGCTGCTGAACGTGGATAAGGATCATAAGGAGATGGATGTATTGATGGATGTATTTGCCGTTTTCAGGAATAACAGCCAGGTGTTTATCGTCAACCGCTCACATCCATTGGCAGCCGGTCTTTCACAGGCCGCGAAACAGGATTTTTCATTTGACAGTACTATAGGCGCGGGATATACCGGCAGTGATTTTCACCAGCAGGGATTGTCTATTTCATTTACCATCAATAAAGTCCCGTTTGCACTTAATCTTGTCGGCCGGCATAATATGGAAAATGCGCTGGCTGCAGCAACAGTAGCTGCACAATGCGGTGTGGCGTTGGAGACAAGCGCAGAAGCATTACGGAACTATGAAGGTATTTATCGTCGCAACCAGGTATTGGGACAGAAGAAAGGTGTGTGGGTGATCGATGATTTTGCACATAACCCGGTAAAATGTGCCGCAGCCATACAGGCTTGTCAGCCGATAGCCTCAAAAGTGATTGCCTGGTTTCAGCCACATGGATATGGTCCGACCAAATTCCTGCGTATTGATTTTGTAGAAGAGATCAGTAAAGTATTGCGCCCGGAAGATGAGATCTGGATGAGTGAGATATTTTATGCAGGGGGTACGGCGGTAAAAGATATTTCAGCCAATGACCTGATCACAGACCTGCGGGAAAAAGGCAGCCAGTCTTTTTTTGTGGAAGACCGGAATCAATTGCTGGTGTCGCTGCGTTCGCATCTGACTACAGACTGCGTTATATTATTGATGGGTGCGCGCGATCCTTCCCTGGAGCAATTCGCCCGGCAGGTATGGAATGAATTATAAATACGGTGAAATTAGCCCATGCTGAATTCAGCAACAGCCCTTTCATTTTTGGTAGGGCGGAAAAGATACCAGCAAAGCGTCATCAGTAAGCTGTAATGCGCATCGTCGCGGAATAATTTTCCTTTACCAAATGTATCGAGGGAATGATTGCCACCGGGCACATCCAGTCCGCAAACGGCCAGGGGCTTATCGATGGAATCTTTATAAATAGTAACAGCAGGTTCTTTATTGTTATCTACTGAATAAAAAAAGCGTTCATTATTCAATACAATATAATCCGCATTGTTTTCTGATCCTGCATGACCGATCCGCATACCATATTCATCGCGCAGGATCGTTTTATTTTTCAGGAAGCCCTCTTTTCTTACCAGGAACACTCTTTTCTCATCGGCGTACTCGATACGGGCAGCATTGGAAGAAAAGTTGAAGACCAGTGTAACCAGCTTACGACCATTGTTCCAGAGTGCGTAAACGGAATATCCTAATGTAGACGTCACTGTTTCCCATTTCATACCAGTTGATTTTGAGGGTTCTTAATAGTGTAATAGTGCGAAAACTACAATGATTATGTTAGGATGGAGGCAGTTAACGTAAAATTAATATTAACTTCATATAGGATAGGAGTATTGTGTATAATCTGTGGGCAAGTTATTGGTAATCCACAAATTAAACGGAGTTTTGCTACTATTAACCTTATTGTATGCTATCAGCACAAGAACAGAAATTCCTGGCAAGGGCCATTGAGTTATCCCGTGAAGGAATGAAGGGCGGCCGGGGTGGTCCTTTCGGATGTGTGATCGTAAAAGGAAATGCGATCGTGGGGGAAGGATATAATAATGTAACCTCTTCCAATGATCCGACTGCTCATGCAGAAGTGGTGGCTATCCGTGCCGCCTGCCAGCACCTGAATACATACCAGCTCACCGGTTGCGATGTATATACCAGTTGCGAGCCCTGCCCGATGTGCCTGGGTGCTATTTACTGGGCCCGGCCCGACCGCGTTATTTATGCCAATACAAAAGAAGATGCGGCTGCGATCGAGTTTGACGACGATTTTATTTATAACGAGATCAATACCGGCCTGCCTGACAGGCGCATTCCGTTTATACATGCTCCCAGCGATACTGCATTGGCTGTGTTTAAAGAGTGGAAGGAGTGGGAAGGGAAGAAGAAGTATTAAAAATAAAAAACCCTATGTGAAACCTATGTTCCTATGATCCTATGTGGTAAAGAAAAACTTACAGTTTTGAAGCTATCTCATAAAAGTAAGGCGTAGTTTACCACATAGGATCATAGGTTTCACATAGGGTTGAATTATTTGTGCAGCATTAGTCTTTGTATCACCATATAACTGATAATGATGAGCAGGATGATGATAAAGATGGCCATGTATAGCCAGGACTGATCTTTCAGTTTTAACTTTTCGCGGCGCTGTTTCTTTCTTTCTACTTTCTTTTTAAGATCGCGGTTAAGTAGTTCTACCATGTGAGAAAGCTGCTGTTTGTCTTTAAACTCCTGCAATCCTTCCAGCGCATCTTCTGCAAATTCGTTGCCGGCAAGTTGTTTCTCTACTTCATGTTTCTTTTCCTCGGATAGCTTTCCCTGCAGGTAAAGCAATAATGTTTCCTGGTCGATATCGGTAGCAAGATGGGATAATATGTTTTTCAGGTCCTCCCGCATTTCAGGGGTTTGTTTCGTCTTTTAATTTTTTCTCGATCAGTATTTTCAGGTTGCGTTTGCCGTTCTGAATATAGCTTTTTACCTGCATCATTGAAAACCCGGTCTCCTCGCTTACCTGCTGGTAACTTTTCTTTTGAAGATAAAACAAAGTTACACATTGCTCCTGCTCAGGGCTTAGTTCTTTCAGTGATGTTTCCATGAGATCGAGTGTATGATCGGTAGCCAGCAGTTTTTGCTTATCGGCTTCTTCAGGAGCAGGGATAGCCTGGTTATCCAGTTCGGCAGGTATTTTACCATGTTTATCCCGCAACCGCATCAGGCAATGATTTTTGGCAACCATATAGAGCCAGGATTTAAAATACTCTACTTTGTATTTATGCAGTTCCTGGATCACTTTCAGGAATACCTGTTGCACACTGTCCCTCGCTTCTTCTTCATTCTTCAAATATTTCATGCAAACACCTAATAACAGCAGGGTATACCGCTGTAGCAGAATCCCCAGCCATTCATTATCATGGCTGGCGTGAAATTTTGCCAATAGTTCCTGGTCGCTGATATGGTCGTACTTACCGGTAGTCACTACTTCTAAAATAACTATTTTGTTTTGTATCCACTAGTCTTTACGGCGCTGTATAGTAGATGCAGAAAGGAGATTATTTCATAATCCCGGAACTTGCAGGGGTTGTTTAATTTTGCAAAAATAAGAATATGAATTACGCTATTATAAAGGTACCGGCTGCAGCAGTTCGTAAGAAACCCAGGCACCAGAGTGAAATGACGAACCAGTTATTATTTGGTGAATCCGTGAAAGTGATCAAAGAAAAAGGCCCACTTTGGGTAAAACTCCGCAGCCTGCATGACGATTATGAAGGATGGATGACCAATAACCTGTTGCAGGAAGTAAAGGAAGAAGAGGCGAAGTTATTCCCGGCTTATATCACCGGTGAACTGGTAAATACGATCACTATTGCTGAAAAAACCATGCAATTGCCATTTGCGGCGTCGCTGCCTGGTTTTGCAGCGGGACAGGGAATGATCGGTGATATGGATTATTCTTTTGATGGAAAATATGAAAAAAGAGCGGAGCCGGGTGAAAAGGCGATCAGGGAACTTACTTTCCGCTGGTTGAATGCTCCTTACCTGTGGGGTGGCCGCAGCATTTTCGGGGTGGATTGCAGCGGGTTTGTACAGGTTATTTTTAAAGCGATGGGCATCGACCTGCCCCGCGATGCCTGGCAACAGGCGCAAAGCGGTCATACGGTTAAAAAGTTAAAGGGAGCGGTTTGCGGTGACCTGGCTTTTTTTGATGATAAGGAAGAGATCGTGCATACAGGTATCCTGTTAAACAGTGAACAGATCATTCATGCGTCGGGAAAAGTGCGGATCGATGCGATCGACAAGAAGGGGATTGTTAATAGTGAGACGGGTAAGCGCACCCATACTTTACGGGCGATAAGAAGGTGTTACTAAGATCGCTTCATTGGCGCTTATTTTAAAACGCAGGGTAAGATTGAGTACCCATTCGTGCTGGTCTTTTATTCTGCCTCGTATAACAGAAGCAGGGGAAAGCGAAAAGAATGAAATAAAGTAATTATAGAACTCGATCTTTGGCTCTTCCCCATCCTTTATTTCATCATAGCTATTGCTGACAAACCGTTTATTATTCTGACGATTGATCTTTTCAAATTCCTTTTTTAAATCTGCTGTGCCGGCAGCATCATCGTTTGCGTAAGCCAGTAGCTGGTAAGTAAAAATCGTGTCTCTTACTTTTACGGATTCGCCATATTGCACAGGTTCTTCCTGCAATAATATTTCCACGCGTTTGGGAGTAAAGAAAAATGGATTATGCGTGGTATAAGTACCATAGAACATATATAAGGTACTGTCTGATCTTTTCTGAATGTATTTGTCCCTGATAGTCGGGTCATTCAGCAGGTGGTTCATAAAGCTGCTGAAATTGGTAGAAAAGGGATTAGAGCGGAAATAACTTTTGGTAAATTTCAGAAGGCCATCGAATCGTTGATCTGCAAACCGTTCTTCCTGGCTATGCATGGCCAGGCTGGTAAAGGTCAGTATGAACAGGTAAAGCAGTTTTTGTTTCATGGCAGAAGCTCAATCAAAAATAATAAAGCAGTTGATAAAATAATGTGAAAGCGCCGGGAAACTGATTATTACAGGGTAAGCTGGTCAGAACAGGTTCCTGACCCATTTGATAATGAGCGTATCCCAATTGAGCATTTTAAAAGCCGTATAGAAAAGTACGATGGCGAATATTTTCTTTACCATGTCTACGGATAATTGAAGCGCCAGTTTACTACCCAGCCAACCACCCAGTATAAAGGCGACAGCCATGATCGCTACTATTTTGATATCGATATAGCCTTTATTATAATAATTCATTACTGCGAGTATGCCAACCGGTAACAGCAATAGCCCGAGGGAAGTGCCCTGTGCCTGGTGCTGCGAAAACCCGAGAAACAAAACAAGGGCAGGGACGACGATGATACCACCGCCCACGCCTACCAGTCCGCTCAGTACACCAGCCGCAAAGCCGATAGCGATGAGCAATATCACCAGTTGAGCTGTCATATTCCTGGATTGAAAAGTTTTCATCAATCTTTTTTGAAAGTCTGTTTGTAAAAACCGATGGCATCTTCAATGATCTTACAGGCGGTATCCATGTCCTGGAAATTATCGATGGCTACTTTTTTATTTTCAAGTACTTTATATTGTTCAAAGAAATTCCTGAGCTCGAGTAAGAAATGATGCGGGAGATCCTCCATTTTCTCGTAAAGGTTCACGGATGGATCTTTGGAAGCGACGTCCAATATCTTGTCTTCGATCTGGCCGGTATCGATCCTCTACATATTCCCGATCACCGTAGCATCCACGAGGCATAAGGACTGGATCGACTGGGAACATAGTACCAGTATATCCAGCGGGTCGCCATCCTGCCCGAGTGTTTGAGGAATGAAGCCATAATTTACCGGGTAATGAAAAGAAGAATAGATCACGCGGTCGAGGCGTAATAATCCGGTTGTTTTATCTACTTCGTATTTGGCCCTTGATCCCTGTGGTATTTCAATCAGGGCATTTATCTGGCGCGGCGCTTTGTCGCCATAATGAGCTCCATGCCAGGGATGATTCACAGTAAGCATAATGAATGATTTAAGAGAGACGGGAAATTTTCATACCGGCAAAAGTTGCCAGTAAGCCCAATAGTACACTGAAAAAAATATAGGAAAAGAATAATAATAGTTTCTGCTCTTTCAACAGGCTGACACTTTCCAGCGTGAAAGCAGAGAAAGTGGTAAACCCTCCGCAAAGACCTGTCATCAGGAGTAATTTCCATTGTTCGGTTGCGGCAAATGATTTGAATGTAAGTCCCCAGAAAATGCCGATCAGGAAACAACCGGCGATATTGATTGCAAAAGTGGCCCAGGGAAAAGGGTGCGGGTAATAGTCGGCAAACCATTTCTGGATGAGGTACCTGGCGATGCTTCCGAGACCGCCTCCCAATCCTACCAGTAAAATGCTTTTGATCATCGGGGGATGCTATCTTTCAAAACAGGCAGCGCCAGTGAGCTATCACTGTCATGAGTGAAATAATAATTAAAGTCGACCAGCCATTGATCGTTTTGTTTGATCACGCGCAATGTATCCCAGTCATTTTTGAATGAGTTGGAATAGATCACGATGGTAGCTGTATCGTTGATCTTATTTACATTATGAATATTGATGCTGGCCTCTGCCAGTCCTTTTTTCTCATCGGCACGTAAGGGTACGCGTTCGATGGCATCCATACGTTGTTCATTGATGGGGTCGGGTAACATATAACCACGGGCTTTCTGGTAATCACCATTCAGAGCGGCCTGGATAAAATTGCGGGCTGCATCCACATCGTTTTCGGATTTGATGTTTTGTCCGGCATCATTACAGGCGGATAAACAAAGGAGAAGGAAAGGCGTGAGCCGTATGAGCTTTTTCATTGCTGCAAATTACAAATCAAGCCTGAAATGAGGGCGGTTTTCTTTGCAGAGCTTAGCCGGGAGGTGGTAATAGAGAGGAATCAGTAATTAGGAATTAAGAATGATGAATTAAGAATGTTGCGTAAATAGCAGCCATATACTGCTTACTACTCCCCATTCATAATTCATCATTCTTAATTCCTAATTCACAATTCCTAACTTAATTTCTTACTTATTCTCTTTCAACTTCTCCAACGCTTTGGAGGCTTCTTTGAGCTTTTCGGGGTCCATATTCTTCAACATGCTATCGGCCATTTGCATGCCTTTTTGCATTTCTTCGGGATTTACATTGTTGAGATCAGTATCTCCGTCTATGCTTTCATTATCGCCGCCATGTTTTTTGCGTTCATCCATTCCCATTTTCATGAGGGTCGTCATGCTGAAATCAACTTTCCAGGCGCCATCTTCTTTTTTCAGCGGGAACTGGACTTCGGTATCTTTCTTTTTATTTTTTACTGCAACGGTAGCTACTTCACCATCTATTTTGGCATCGCCCACTTCCATGCTCTTGAATTCTTCAGCCGGATCTTTATCGGTGCTGGTTGACTGATCTTTCATTTTTTCAGCCATATCCATTCCTTTCTTCATCATATCGAGTGTTGACTTGCTGTCTTTGGTAGCATATTTGGCTGCACCTTCGATGTCTTTCTTTGACAGTTTTTCAAAAAAAGCCACCAATGTTTCTTTGGGACCAAGACTGCTCATCGAGTTATTACAACTGGTTGTAACAGCAAGCAGGAGGAGCATGGCGGAAAGATAACCGAGAATCTTTTTCATATAAGAGTTTATTTTTAGTTACGACAAATGTAGGGGCTTCCCGGATATTATAACAGGAAAATTTACTGTGTAAAATCCACTCGTTTGACCAGTTTACTGCGGGTATTCAGGAATAGATCATCCGGCGATATCCCATACGGCCATTTCCGGGCTTTGATCTCCTGGCGAAGCTCGCCGGATAAAGCACGGTCCAGGGATTTAAAAACAAACTCAGAGCAATACATCCTGTCATCGGTAAGAAAATTAAAGTACAGATCGAATTTCAATTCGTTCCTGTAATAACGCTGAACGATGGCGGTCAATGAATCATTCTGGAGAGGTTGGAGTGTATACCGGTAAACGGCAAATTTATCTGCTTCGGCCGGGGAGCAAAAACTATCGAGCGGATCGCGGCGCAATTTCTGATCAGGATTATATTGTCCGCCCAGGGCATGGTACACAAAAATAGAATCATGTTCGACCAGCAAAATCCCGCAATGAGAAAAACTGGTATCGATGCGATTGAAGCTACGTGCTGCCTGGCTGACTTCATCGGTGCCATTACGAAAGATGAGGTCGCCGTTTTTTATCAATGGTTTTATACTATCGATCCGGCTGAAATTTAATGCAAAGTTATTTTTGATGACAGGAGTTTTTGCCGTGCAGCCGGCTATCAATAAAAACAAAAGGCAGCCTGCCGGCCACCTTTGTTTTTTTAAAAAGATGAAATTATTATCGTTGTTCTGCCTGGTTCTTGTCATGTTCTTTTGTATAAGCTCTCAGGATCGCTTTAACGAGGCGGTGACGTACTACGTCTTCTTCATCGAGTTCTATCTGGGCGATTCCGTCAATGCCTTTCAGGATACGCGAAGCTGTTACGAGCCCGCTTTTTTGATTACGTGGCAGATCCACCTGGGTAAGATCGCCCGTGATAATGGCTTTTGCATTGGCACCGATACGTGTTAAAAACATTTTCAATTGCAGATCGGTTGCGTTCTGCGCTTCATCCAGGATGATGAAGGCATTATCGAGTGTGCGGCCGCGCATGTAAGCGAGTGGTGCGATCTCGATAGTTCGTGTACTCATATAATAACCCAGTTTGTCGGCCGGGATCATATCATCGAGTGCATCATACAAAGGACGCAGGTAAGGATCGATCTTTTCCTTCAGATCGCCGGGTAAGAAACCGAGGCTTTCGCCGGCTTCTACAGCGGGCCGGGTCAGGATGATCTTTTTTACATGCTTGTTCTTCAAAGCGCGGACAGCCAGCGCTACGGCTGTGTAGGTTTTACCGGTACCGGCAGGCCCGATCGCAAATACGATATCATTTTTTTCCGCTTCCTGTACCAGTTTTTTCTGGTTGGATGTGCGGGCGCGAACGGATTTACCATTGGGTCCGAAGACAAGCACATCATTGGGATGGCGTTCTACGAAATTGTCTATGGTAATGGCGTCATCGCCACCGAGCACCTGTTCAAAATAATTCTCGCTCATGTGACCGTTCTTTTCGAGATAAGAAACGATGAGCTCTATTTTTTCCCTGGCGTTCTCTATTTGTTCAGGTGCGCCACTCAATTTTATCTGCGTACCCCGGGAAAGGATTTTTAGGAGAGGAAATTTCTTTTTGAGGATGTCCAGTTTGCCATTGTTTACACCGAAGAACTCTATAGGGTTTACGGTTTCAAGGTTGATGATTGTTTCAGTCAATGCGGATTAGTTTAAAACTTTTTTCAAAACCGGCGAAGGGTAAGCACCGGGTTCGTTTGCGTCTTCTGCATATGCACAGAAGCTTTACCCCTCTTTACCAAATATAATTTATTTGAATAAGAATTTCCTAAAGATTATTGTTCACAGGTGTGAATAGATTCTTAAAAAGAGATTGGGAAATTTTGGAAATGGGAAATGGGGAAATTGACTGATCA
>CAMLGR010000128.1 GCA_946479615.1 uncultured Bacteroidota bacterium
GTTTCAGGTAATAAATTTTGCAGGGGCCATGCGAGCAGGTTTTTAAACCAGGCATACGCATCGCCGAATGCCGATTGTCCTGCTTCCAGCCCCATCATACCAGGGATCACAGAACCGGGCACCTGTCCGCAAATCCCTTTTACTAATTTTCCTCTCACTTCATCAACTGGTGCTACCAGCATATCGCAGGTGGAAGTCCCCATTACCTTGCTGAGGTGGTAGGCTTCTATTTGTCCGCCAACTGCACCCATATGTGCATCAAAAGCGCCGACGCCAATCGTAACATCGCCGGGAAGACCCAACCGGGTAGCCCATTCTTTACTGATCGTTCCGGCTGCCTGGTCGGAAGTATAGGTATCGGTGAAAAGCCGTGTAGTATATCCTTTTAATAATGGATCGAGCGAACTGAAAAAATCATCGGGTGGTAATCCGCCAAACTCTTCTGCCCATAACGCTTTGTGACCTGCTGCGCAACGACTTCTTTTCATTTGCGAGATATGTGTACCGCCTGTCAATAAAAAAGGTATCCAGTCGCAATGTTCTACAAAAGAATAAGCCTGTTTACGGATCGTTTCATCATTGCGTAAGAGATGAAGCAGTTTTGCCCAGAACCATTCGGAAGAATAAATGCCTCCTGTAAAATCAAGATAATTAACAGGAAATTTCAATGCATGTGCGTTGATTTCAGCGGCTTCTTTAACAGAAGTATGATCTTTCCACAGGACAAACATGGCATTGGGATTTTTTTCAAATCCTTCTACCAGGGCAAGCGGCTGTCCTTTTTCATTGACAGCTACGGGAGTGGAACCGGTAGTATCTATGGAGATCGCTTTTATGGCAGACGCAACAGCGGGTCCTGCTTTGGCGACACATTCTTTAATAGTAAACTCCAATCCTTCTGCATAATCCAGTGGATGCTGGCGAAACTGGTTCTTTGCCGGTTGACAATACAGTCCCTCTTTCCAGCGGGGGTAATAAAAAACAGAAGCGGCGATCTCTTTACCATCAGAAGCATCTACCAATATGGAACGGACAGAATCAGTACCATAATCAACGCCGATTACAAAGGAATTTTTAGACATGGCAAACGAAGAGGGATTTATTTAGTGTCAAAATAACACTTAATTTCCCGAATACAGAAAATTTTTTCGGTTTCAACAGGGAGTAAGAAAGTGGTAGTGCAGGTCACGACTGCTTACTTTCTCATTCCTTATTTTATATTATCCGGGTTGGGAATAAAATTCAGGAAGGCATTGATCGCGGAATTGTACTTGCGTTTGTTCAGTTTGTAATAGAAAGCGCCTTTCTTGGAATTCTCCTTTTCTTTTTCCTGTTGTTTAACGAGCAGGTTGGTAGACATGATCTTCCGGCTGAAATTACGTTTATCAAATTCGGTATCGAACACGCCTTCATACAGGCTGTGAAGTTGGGGAATGGTGAATTTTTCGGGTAGTAATTCAAATAGGATAGGATGAAAAGCCGCTTTGTACCGTAGCTTTTTCTTGGCCATATCCACCATCAGGTTATGATCAAAAATAAGCGGGGGCGTTTTTTTCAGCGGGAACCATTCGGCATGGTAATCGTCGCTTAATTGTTTTTCATATTGATGAATATCTATCAATGCGAAATAGGCGATAGAGATGGTGCGCTCCATCGGGTCGCGATCGGGTTTGCCGAAGGCATACAGTTGCTCGAGGTAAACTCCATGCAGACCGGTAAGATCTTTCAGGATGCGTTCCGCAGCTACTTCGAAATTCTCTTTTGGTTGCACAAATCCTCCCATCAGGCTCCAGCTGCCTTTCCGTGGTTCGAAGGCGCGTTGGATCAGGAGCAATTTCAGGTCCTGGCCATCAAAACCGAAAATGATACAATCGATAGCGGCAAGCACTTTAGGCTGAGCAGAATATCCTTTCATGTGTGTTAATATTGCTGAAATGGCAAAAACGGAGGATACAGCAACCGTTCGTTTCCAGGCAATTTTTTGTAAATATAAATACTCTGCCGAAGAGCTGCGTCTTTTTGACAATTATAAATGTGAGTTTGACATTTATTAAAAATATTTCCCTAATTTGGATGCTACAACTTTTGCAACGATATGAAAAAATTAATTCTGAAGGCAGCTCTTGCCTCACTTCCCTTCCTCTTCGCCTGTAACAATGAAAGTACGACTACTGATGCCGCCGGCACTGCTAACCCAGATTCTACGGGTGTTTCCTCCCGCAGCAAAGGGTTTGAAAAAACGCTGAACGGAAAAGAAGTACATCTTTATACATTAAAAAATAAGAACAACGTTACCGCTGAATTTACCAATTACGGTGCCCGCCTGGTAAGCCTGGTCGTGCCTGATAAAAACGGTAACAACCTCGATGTGGTATTGGGTCATGATAGTGTAGATGGCTATGCCAAACCCGGTGAATCTTTCTTCGGAACCACGATCGGCCGTTATGGCAATCGTATCGGCAAAGCCAAATTCACGCTGAATGGCAAAACCTACCAGCTCGATGCAAATAACGGCCCTAACTCACTGCATGGCGGACGCGAAGGATTCCATACCAAAGTATGGGATGCTGCGCAGAAGGATTCACAGACGATCGTCTTCACTTATTTATCCAAAGACGGTGATGCAGGATATCCTGGTAACCTGAATGCAAAAGTTACATTCACGCTCACTGATGATAATTCATTAAAGATCGATTATGAAGCGACAACCGATGCTCCGACTGTCGTGAACCTGACCAACCATGCTTATTTCAACCTGAATGGCGCCGGCAGCGGTACGATCAACGATCATGAGTTAATGATCAATGCGGATAATATTACCCCTGTGGATGCTACGCTGATCCCAACCGGTAAAATGATGAAAGTAGAAGGAACGCCTTTTGATTTTCGTAAACCAACTGCTATCGGCAGCCGTATCGATACTACCAACGAGCAAATCAGGAATGGTAAAGGATATGATCACAATTTTGTACTCAATGGTGCCGATGGTTCTTTAAAACAGGTTTGTACCGTGAAGGCAGATAAATCAGGTATCGTTATGGATGTGCTTACCGATCAACCGGGATTGCAATTTTATGGTGGTAATTTCCTGGATGGTTCAGAGATCGGTAAAGGTGGAAAACCGTATACGCACCGTACAGCGTTTTGCCTGGAAACACAGCATTATCCTGATTCACCTAACCAGCCTTCTTTTCCAACTACGACGCTGAAACCGGGAGAGACGTATAAAACAACGACGATCTATAAATTTCATTAAGAGGAACACCGATAGAAAGCATACTACGGATTTAATGGATTGATAAGCTGGAATAATTATCCATCAATATCCTTGTTATCCGTTCAGTCTGTATTCTTAACTATAAGTATACAAAACCATCATTTAGTACAAACATCTTTTCATACAGCCATAATATAAAATCATGCGTAAAATTATTCTTTCTCTTTTTGCTGTGGCAGGTTCATGCCTGGCCTTTTCACAGGGTATGGTAAGAGTTGCCATCAATGGCGCGAATCCTTCAATCACTATCAGCAAACATATTTATGGACATTTTGCAGAACACCTGGGCCGTTGTATCTATGATGGTTTTTGGGTAGACGATACAGCTTCCATCGAAAAGAAAGGACGTATCCGTATGGATGTGGTGAATGCATTGAAAAAAATCAAAGTACCCAATCTTCGCTGGCCCGGTGGCTGCTATGCCGATGAATACCATTGGAGAGATGGTATCGGTGACAGGAGCCAACGCCCGAAAACAGTAAATACACATTGGGGAATGGTAACTGATGATAACAGTTTTGGTACACATGAATTCCTGGAACTCTGCGACCTGATTGGTTGCGAACCTTATCTCGCCGGTAATGTCGGATCGGGTACTCCACAGGAAATGGCCAACTGGGTAGAGTATCTCAATTTCAATGGAGAAAGTACACTGGCTGATCTGCGCAGGAAAAACGGGCATCCCGCACCTTACAATGTCAGCTTTTGGGGCGTAGGGAATGAGAACTGGGGTTGTGGTGGTAATATGACACCGGAAACGTATGCTAATATTTATAAACGATATGCTACGTACTGTAAAAATTATCCCGGCTCCAATTTGAAAAAGATCGTCAGCGGTGCCAATGCAGATGATTATAACTGGACGGAAACCTGTATGCGTATCATTCCCGTGAACCAAATGTGGGGATTCTCTTTACATTATTATACCATTCCTACCGGTAACTGGGGTAATAAAGGTTCTGCTACACAATTCGATGAAGCGGAATATTTCAGTACCATGCGCAACTGCCTGAGAATGGAAGATATCGTAACACGCAATGAAGCGATCATGAATCGCTACGATCCTCAGAAAAGAGTAGCGCTGGTGGTAGATGAATGGGGTGTATGGACAAATCCTGAACCCGGTACCAAAGGTGCATTTCTCTACCAGCAAAACAGCATGCGTGATGCATTGATCGCAGGCACCACTTTAAATACGTTTAATAATCATAGTGAAAGAGTAAGAGTAGCCAATCTTGCACAGGCAGTGAATGTATTACAATCGATAGTACTGACGCAGGGAAATAAAATGCTGCTGACGCCAACGTATCATGTATTCGACCTGTATAAAGTGCACCAGGATGCAAAAATGTTACCGATCCTGTTCAACAGTCCTGACTACAGTAATGGCGGACAGAAAATTCCGGCGGTGAATATTTCTGCTTCAAAGGATTCTACGGGAGCTGTGCATATCTCATTGGTAAATCTCGATCCTTCCAGGGATATCAGCATCAGGACGGCCCTGAATGATATCAGTTGGAAAACAGTAACAGGACAAATACTTACTTCTGCTAAGTTTACTGATATCAACACATTTGAAAAGCCAGATGTGGTAAAGCCTGCTGTGTTTAAAGGTGCAAAGAAAGAAGGTGATGATTTAGTAGTAACATTGCCGAAGTTATCGGTGGTGGTACTTGAGTTAAAGTAAAAAACCAGCAGATTGGGTTTCACATAATGGTGCAGCGGCTTTGCTATAATAGAACTGCCGTTGCACCGTTACGTGAAACCCAATTCTTTTTAATACACTTATATCTTTATTTTAAAAGAAAGCGCGGGATAATAATGATAACATAATCCCTGCGGTTGAAATGAATTATATTGTTCGGCTTTTAAATCAACCGAGGCAGTCTTTGCTTTTTTCTTATTACGGCTGGCGGCAATAAATAATGGTATACTTGTCAGGCTGGCTATGATACCCACCCCGGCGATCACCGCATAAGTTCCGGCTTCATCGAATGAGGTTTCTTTATTACTGGCAAGAATAGCTGTAACGCCAATCAATGCGCCGCCGCCTATCAATAAGACCCTGGCGGCGGTTCTTTGATTTTTGCTTTTTGACAGGTATTCTTCCCGTATCAGGGAATGGGAGGATTTCATTTCCTGGCAAAAGGAAGCGGTAGTTGCCAGCAGGAACAAAAGGCAAATGATGATCTGTTTCATAACCGTAAATTTTTAAGTTCAAAAATTTGTCGTGTTAATCGGGCCAGCAGGTAACATGCCAGTTGTCAGGGGGAGCGAAATTCTGTATTCAATGATACAGCGGGCAGGTGTTGCGTTTGTTTATAAGGAAGGTCTCAGGTTAACGCGGAAGGGTACTTCAAAATGTTCGTGGGAATTTTCCAGGATCAATTCGGCTGTTTTGGCGCCCATCATTTCAAAATTCGTAGAGATGGTAGTGATACCATTCAGGATTATTTTTTTCAGGGGCGTTTCATTGTAAGAGATCACTCCTACATGCTTGCCGACTTTCAGTTTGGTCGCCAGGATCTTTTCAATTAAGATCACCAGGTCGTTTTCCATCAGGTTGATAAATACTTCACCTTCTTTGATGGGTTCGATACTGACATCATGCACCAGCTTATAATTAAATGCGTACTGATTGCAGAAGCGGTAGAAGCCTTTTAAAATTTCTTTAGGGTGATAAGTATATTCCGGGAAAATGATCTTGATGGTATGATATTTACTTAATCGTTCCAGCGATTGCTCCAGCGCATTATAAATATCTTTTTCAAAATTTTCATACACCGCAGCATATTCGCCATGTACGCCCGGCACCAATTTATCCAGTAGTACCAATTTTTCTTTTGGTATCTGGTTGATGACATCGTACGCCGCTTCGCCACCATCGAGAAAGTGCGGGATGATCACATAATGCGTATAATCGTTTTTATTATTTTGTATTAAGCGTTTGAAAAAATCAAACTCATTATTATAAATATAAAAATCGATAGAAGCTCTTTCGTTCAGTGATTCGACAAACGCATCATACAGGATCTTCTTGTGTGTGCTTAATTTATTGAACAGTAAAAATATCTTCAGGTGAAGGTTGAGTTCGGTTGTTTTTACAAAATATCCTTTTCCGGGCACCGAACCCAGGATGCCGATCTTTTTCAGGTAACGATATCCTTTTTCCGCGGTATCTCTCGATATTTCAAACTCGAAACTGAGTTCGTTGATGGATGGCAACAGTTCATCCTTTTGCAATTTGCCTTCGCTGATCGCCTTGATCACCGAATTGGCAAGCTGCAGGTACTTTGGCGTCGCTGAGAAATAGTCGATGACAATATGTTGAAAGAGGCTGTTCTTTTTCATCAATGCGGAAAATTAGTTATTTCAAATCAATTATGGATCATAAATTATAAATTATGAATGTTGCAGAGTAGCAGGGATTCACTGGATATTACGTCCTATTGATAAGTTTGTAATCCATAATTTTTTATCGGTACTCTTTCCTTTTCGTCCGGCCTGTCGCAGCATGATAGTCCATGACGGGTTAAAAGCTATATGTCATATTTTTACGAGCTTTAAGTTAGTTTTTTGCTGGCCATACTGAAAATAATTGTTTCATGGGAGTTATATTAGGCGTTATTTTTCATTTTATAGGCGGGTTCGCCTCGGGCAGTTTTTACATGCCCTTTAAAAAAGTTAAAAAATGGCATTGGGAGAGCTACTGGATCATAGGGGGATTATTCTCCTGGTTGATAGTGCCGCCATTAGCCGCCTGGCTAACGGTGCCCGGCTTTGCCGAGATCATTAGTAATACCCCGGCGGCCGTCATCGGGTATACATTATTATTTGGTGTGCTTTGGGGTTTTGGAGGATTGACTTATGGCCTGGGTGTTCGTTACCTGGGTATGTCATTAGGCAATTCCGTAGTTCTTGGTTTTTGCTCTGCCTTTGGCGCACTGGTACCGTCTGTTTATTATAATTTTTACCCCGCCGCCGGCAAGACAACCCTGAACGACCTGCTTACTACCAAATGGGGGATGGTGGTACTGGCCGGTGTGATTCTTTGCCTGCTTGGTATTTATATATGCGGAAGAGCAGGTATGCTGAAAGAAAAGGAATTATCGGATGCAGATAAAAAGAAATCAGTAGCAGAGTTCAACCTTGTAAAAGGATTGATCGTGGCTATTTTTTCCGGGATCATGAGCGCCTGTTTCAATTTTGGAATAGAAGCCGGCAAGCCAATGGCGGAAGCTGCGGTCTCAGCCGGTATGAACCCTCTCTACCAGAATAATGTTATTTATGTAGTGTTGCTCTGGGGTGGCCTCAGCACCAATTTTATCTGGTGCATGATCCTGAACATAAAGAATAAATCCTTTCATGATTATACAGATAAGACTACGCCGCTGGCGAAGAATTATCTGTTTGCAGCGCTGGCTGGCACTACCTGGTTCCTGCAGTTCTTCTTTTATGGAATGGGAGAAAGTAAATTAGGAAATGGAGCCAGCTCCTGGATATTGCACATGGCCTTTATTATATTAATTGCCAATATGTGGGGAATTGTATTGAAAGAATGGAAAGGAGTGAGCCCGAAAACAAGAACAACTTTTATAGCGGGGATAGTAACTATTATCCTTTCTGTTATGCTGGTGGGGTATGGTAACTCCATCAAATAAATTTATCAATGTTTTAAATTACATTTATGTCGTCAGTTGCCACCGTGAAATTCAAACATGTAAGTTATCTCTGGGATGAGGCTAAAGCAGCTGAACTGGCCGGAGATGAAGTTGCGTTGCTGATCTATCGCTCCAATTTGCTGGGTGCTGATCTTCGTTTAACCAACTATGGAGGAGGAAATACATCGGCTAAAGTAACTTCCAATGATCCGTTGACAGGTGAACCCACCGAAGTGATGTGGGTAAAAGGTTCAGGCGGTGACCTGGGTACATTAAAAAAAGAAGGGCTTGCTGCATTATATGTGGATCGCCTGCGAAAACTGAAAAATGTTTATCGTGGACTTACCTATGAAGATGAAATGGTTGAACTTTTCAATCATTGCATTTTTGATCTTTCCTCCAAAGCACCTTCGATCGATACGCCCTTGCATGGATTTCTTCCTTTCAAACATATCGATCACCTGCATCCCGATGCGGCCATCGCGATTGCAGCAGCAAAGGATGGAGAAAAAATTACCAAAGAACTTTTTAACGGCCAGATCGGCTGGGTACCCTGGCAACGCCCGGGATTTGACCTTGGATTGAAACTCCTGGAATGCCTGGAAGAAAACCCGGGTATCCGTGGTATCATGCTCGGTTCGCATGGATTGTTTACCTGGGGCGATACAGCTTATGAAAGTTATATCAATACCCTGGAAGTGATCGAGCGTTGTGCCGAATACATCGAAACGAATACCAAAAAACAAAAAAACATATTCGGCGGTGAAAAATTAAAATCCCTGGATAAAAAGAAAAGATTGGAGCAGGCGGCATCCATAGCGCCGCTGCTTCGTGGATTCTGCTCTTCCCATATTCACATGGTGGGTCATTTTACGGATGATGATCGTGTGCTGCAATTCATCAATTCAAAAGATCTTGACAGGCTGGCAGAAATGGGAACCAGTTGCCCGGATCATTTTTTACGTACTAAAATATCGCCATTGGTTTTATCACTGGCGCCTGATGCGGATCTGACAGACCAGATCACGATAAAAGATAAACTGCAAACACAGTTTGCCGCGTATCGGGATATGTATGCTGCATATTATAAGAACTGCAAGCATGCGAACAGCCCGAAGATGAGGGATCCCAATCCTGTTGTTATTCTTTATCCCGGTGTAGGTATGTTCACGTTTGCCAAGGATAAACAAACAGCCAGGGTTTCTTCTGAATTTTATGTCAATGCAATCAATGTAATGCGTGGGGCCGAAGCCATTTCCGAATATACTTCCTTACCCCGCCAGGAAGCATTTAATATTGAATACTGGTTGCTGGAAGAAGCAAAATTGCAACGGATGCCAAAGCCAAAGCCTTTATCGGGTCGTATTGCATTGATTACCGGCAGTGCCGGTGGTATCGGTAAAGCTATTGCGAAAAAATTTGCAGCCGAAGGCGCCTGCGTAGTGATCAGTGATAATGATACGAGCCGGTTGAAAGATGCACATACAGAGTTCCAGGGCAAACTTGGCAATGATGGATTTATATCCGGCAAACTGGATGTGACCAGTGCTGCGGATATCAAAGATGTATGCGATGCAGCCGCCCTTGCATTTGGTGGAATCGACATACTGGTCAATTGTGCCGGACTTTCTGTTTCCAAGCCTTTGGAAGAACATACCGAAGCCGATTGGGATCTTTTATATGATGTATTGGTGAAGGGGCAATTCCTGCTGACCAAATCTGCTGTGGAAATATTACGCAGACAAAATATCGGAGGCGATGTTTTGAATATTGTGAGCAAGAATGCCTTATTATCAGGTCCGAATAATGCGGGCTATGGTTCTGCGAAAGCAGCACAGCTTCATTTGAGCCGGTTGAATGCGGCTGAATTAGGTAAGGATAAAATACGGGTGAACGTGGTGAATCCCGATGCTGTTATCGTGGAAAGTAAAATATGGGAAGGCGCCTGGGCCGAAGGACGTGCCAAAGCATATGGTGTTTCTGTAGAAGAATTACCGGCATATTATGCCAAACGTACTTTACTCAATGAAGTTATACTTCCCGAAGATATTGCCAATGCCTGCTTTGCTTTTGTAGGCGGGTTATTGAATAAATCTACCGGCAATGTATTGAATGTAGATGGTGGAGTAGCTACAGCCTTTGTCAGATAAAAAGCCTATGTGCAACCTATGTTCCTATGTGGTAAGAAAGCTAATTTGAGACAGTTTCATACTAGTTTTTTACCACATAGGCACATAGGTTGCACATAGAGTTCAAAATAATAGATAATGAAACGTGTTGCTTTTAAAATGCAGATGAATCCGGGGCAGGAGGAAGAATACAAGAAACGCCATGATGCACTCTGGCCCGAGCTGGAAAAATTACTGAAAGACACCGGCATTCATGAATATTCGATTTTTCTTGACCCTGCTACCAACAGTCTTTTTGGTATTTTGAAAATAAAGGATGAACTGCAACTCGATGCACTTCCTGCACATCCTGTCATGCAACGCTGGTGGGCCTATATGAAAGATATCATGGAAAGCAATCCTGATAATTCACCGGTTAGCCTACCTTTAAAAGAAGTATTCTATCTCCCCTAAAAACGATTGTTATGCTGATCGATAAATACAAAATTGAAGAACATAATCATAGTGTTTCCAAAGAACATAATCGCAGTCTCGAATTTGTTTCGCAACAGGTGCCGCAGTCAGCATCGGTGATTGAAAAACTCCGGGCTTTCCAGGTGGCGATACCAAGCTGGGCGCTCGGCACAGGCGGAACCCGCTTTGGCCGTTTCTCCGGCGGTGGTGAGCCCCGTAACCTGGAAGAAAAAATGGAGGATATCGGTTTGCTGCATCAATTGAATCAATCAAGCGGCGCTATCTCTTTGCATATTCCCTGGGATATTCCTTCGGACGCAAAAGCGATCAAAACACTGGCAGCACAACTTAACTTAAAGTTTGATGCGGTCAATTCCAATACGTTCCAGGATCAGCCGGGACAACAGCACAGTTATAAGTTCGGTTCGCTGCAGCATGTAGATAAAGCGACGCGGCAGCAGGCGATCGATCATAATATTGAAGTGATCAGGTATGGCAAAGAACTCGGGTCTGAATCTATCACGGTTTGGCTGGCGGATGGTTCCAGTTTTCCCGGTCAACTGAATTTCAGAAAAGCATTTCAGAATACCTTGAGCAGTTTGCAGGAAGTGTACAACCAACTGCCTAATGACTGGAAAATATTTGTCGAATACAAAGCCTTCGAACCTAATTTCTATTCCATGACGGTAGGAGATTGGGGACAGTCGTTATTGTATGCACAAAAGCTCGGACCCAAAGCCTACACATTGGTCGATCTGGGTCACCACCTGCCCAATGCCAATATCGAACAGATCGTTTCATTATTATTGAATGAAGGAAAGCTCGGTGGCTTTCATTTCAATGATTCAAAATATGGAGATGATGATCTTACCGTAGGCAGCATTAATCCTTACCAGTTGTTTCTTATTTTCAATGAACTGGTAGAAGGCATGGATGCACGGAGCATGGATCATACTACCGATCTCGGCTGGATGATCGACGCTTCTCATAATATCAAGGACCCGCTGGAAGATTTGATGCAGTCCGTGGAAGCTATCAAAGTGGCGTATGCGCAGGCATTGCTGGTTGATACGGCTGCACTGCAAAAAGCACAACAGGCCAATGATGTAGTCGCGGCACAGGAAATTTTACAAAAAGCATATCGTACCGATGTACGTCCGCTGGTAGCCGAAGCCAGGATAAAAGAAGGAGGCGCTGCTTCACCGATTCAATTATTCCGTGATCAGAAAGTACGGGATCAATTGGTGAAGGAAAGAGGACAAAAGACGGTGGCGACAGGGTTGTAGACAGTCGTCATTCGTTAAGGACGATTTGTTTTTTTATTTTGAGAAATAAATGATTTGATCTCCTATAAATTGAATTATATAAACCGATAGTGTGTTGATTATAGACTGTAAACTGCCAGACTGATAGACACTTCCCATCTAAATGACTGAAGTAATCGCCATATTCGACGTTGGAAAGACCAATAAGAAACTTTTTCTTTTTGATAAGAACTACAATGTTGTTTTTGAAAAATCAGCCCGGTTTAATGAAACGACTGATGAGGATGGTGATGTTTGTGAGAATGTAGAGACACTTCGCCAATCGCTGCTGGAATCATTGCAGGAAGTATTGGATAAAAAGGAATTTGATGTAAAGGCGGTAAACTATGCTGCTTACGGCGCCAGTTTTGTTTATCTCGATAAAAAAGGAAACGTATTAACTCCTCTGTATAATTACCTGAAAGAATATCCTGCTGACCTTCATAAGAATTTTTATACGGCTTACGGCGATGAAACAATTTTTTCTCATCGCACAGCTTCGCCGGTACTGGGCAGTCTGAATTCAGGGTTGCAACTTTACCGGTTGAAACATCAACAGCCGTCTGTATTCAAATCATTGGCGTATGCCTTGCATTTGCCACAGTACCTCAGTTTTTTACTTACAGGGAAAATGGTTTCCGATATCACCAGCATCGGTTGTCATACCGGTCTCTGGAATTTTGCCGATAACAAATATGATCAGTGGGTAAAAAAAGAAAAGATAGAAGAGAAGCTCGCTCCTGTTCATCAGCATCAGGAAGTAATAAAGATACATTTCCACGGTCATTCTTTAATTTCAGGTATTGGCTTACACGATAGTTCCGCTGCACTTATACCTTACCTGGTTAATTTTCATGAACCATTTGTATTGATCTCGACAGGCACCTGGAGCATTACACTCAATCCTTTTAATCATTCCCCGCTCAGCACACATGAGTTGCAGCATGATTGCCTGTGTTATCTTACCTATGAGGGCAACCCGGTAAAAGCATCACGTCTGTTTGCCGGCTATGAGCATGATGAACAGATAAAATTGCTGGCCGCGTATTATCAAAAGCCTCTTCACTATTATAAGCAGGTTGATTATGATCCTTCCTTCATCAAAAAGAATATAAAGGAAGGCGAGAATTATAATGGTTCACAATTGAACCGCTACTTCAGCTATGAAGAAGCGTATCATCATCTGATGATGGATGTCGTTCGCCGCCAGTTTGCATCTTCAGCGTATGTAATGACGGATGATGTAAAACGGATCTTTGTTGATGGCGGTTTTTCGAAGAACCTTTTGTATATGAATATGCTGGCTACTTTCTATCCCGGTAAAGAAGTTTATGCCGCTACCATCGCTCAATCTACCGCATTAGGGGCTGCCCTTGCCATTCATGCAGCCTGGAACGATCAATCATTACCTGCTAATATGATCGATTTAAAATTCTATTCTTCAGGGCAGCCCATTCATCTCTGATCGTCTAAAATCTTTGCGTAGCAAGCGTTTCGCAGGATAGCACAGGATGATTAATTCTATTACATAAGTAATTTTAGTTGCATTTAAACAACTCTTAATAACACTGCTGTATGAAAAGTATCACTGCTGTAATAGCGGGGGTTATGCTACTGCTTTGCATGACCTCTTCGCTCCCCGTTTTTTCTCAAACAGACCCAATCCCCATCTCCGGAAAGATTACCAGCAAGAATGGTGATCCGCTTCCTAAAGCTACCGTAACGGTAAAAGGTACTCCGATTAAAACTGTTACCAATGATGATGGGTCATTTAAACTCTTTGTGCCTTCTTCCGGTTCCGTACTAGTAATCAGTTATGTTGGTTTTGACGAACAACAGGTAACTGTCGGTACGCAACGTGAATTTTCGCTGACATTATCTCCTGCATCGGTTGCCGATTTGCAGGATGTAGTTGTTATCGGAT
>CAMLGR010000129.1 GCA_946479615.1 uncultured Bacteroidota bacterium
GACAGTCCATTTCGCAAGGCCTTGATGAGACGGTCCGCTTCGCAAAACTCCATTGGAACAGTCCGCTGCGCGAGACCCTTGTGGGAAGGTCCGCTATCAGAGACCCTACTGAGACGGTCGCTCCATGAAGGCCTTTCCGGAACATTCCCTTCGTAAAACCCGATGGTACAATCCACTTCCAGGAACCCACTATTATAATACCTGGCAGCAAGACAACAATCTCCTTACCCAGATGTTAACGTATATGATTGGAGCGACTTATTTACTATCTTTGATCCCTAATTCTCAATCATCATGATACAACCCAATTTATTAGGTGTGCTCGGTACTAACGAGATCATTATCATTCTTGTGATCGTATTGCTGCTGTTTGGTGGTAAAAAAATCCCTGAACTGATGCGCGGCTTAGGCAAAGGCGTACGTGAATTCAATGATGCAAAGAGCAATGTGAAGAAAGAAATAGAAGATCACGCTAACGAGGTTAGAAACCCATAAGCTACTTCTCCTTTTATTTTCTCATACCTTTTTGATCCAAAAAAAGAATCCCTTCTTTTGTTTGCATTTTCTTCTATTGAACAATACCAGCAACGTCTTCAGGAAGGAAGCACTACCTGTTTGCAGGCTGTAGAACATTATCTGCAGCAGATAAAAGCGACGGAGCGCCTCAACGCGTATATAGAAGTCTATAGTGAAGAAGCCATCGCGCTGGCCAAAAAACTGGATCAACAAAGGACGGACAGCGCTCCCATGGGCCCGCTTCATGGTGTGGTCATTGCTGTAAAAGATGTTATCTGTTACAAGGATCATAAGCTATCCGCCGCTTCCGGCATTCTACCTGATTTCTCCTCTGTTTATTCTGCTACTGCTATCGAAAGATTACTGGCAGCTGAAGCCATCATCATTGGCCGTGTCAACTGCGATGAATTTGCCATGGGATCGACCAATGAAAATTCTGTTTACGGTAAAGTGTTGAATGCATTGGATGAAACCCGGATTCCCGGTGGCTCTTCCGGTGGTTCAGCCGTCGCCGTTCAAGCCGGTCTCTGCATGGTCTCCCTGGGAAGCGATACCGGCGGTTCTGTCCGTCAACCAGCCGACCTCTGTGGCATCATAGGTCTCAAACCCACGTATGGCCGCATCTCCCGTTACGGACTTATTGCTTATGCCTCCTCGTTTGACCAGATCGGCATTTTCGGTACTTCGGTACAGGATATATCCCTGTTACTGGAGATCATGGCCGGAGCAGATGATTACGACAGTACTGTTTCCCATAAACCGGTAGACAAGTATTGCCAGCCAGCCGGCAGTGATCGCAAATACCGGATCGCCTATTTCAATGAGGCACTCGATCATCCGAGCCTGGATCCTGAAATTGCTGCTTCCATCAAACAAACCATCGACCAGTTGCGCCAGGACGGGCACGAGGTAGAGCCGGTAGCTTTCGACCTGCTTGATTATATCGTTCCTGCCTATTATGTGCTTAGCACTGCTGAAGCCTCCTCCAATCTATCCCGGTATGATGGAGTGAAATATGGCTACCGCGCTCCCGGTAAGAACCTGGAACTCACCGAGTTTTATAAAGAAACCCGTTCCGGTGGCTTTGGCCGGGAAGTGAAAAGAAGGATCATGCTTGGCACTTTTGTATTGAGCGCCGGCTACTATGATGCTTATTTCACCCGGGCACAAAAAGTTAGAAAATTGTTATTTGACAAAACACAGCTGATATTCAATACGTTCGACTTCATTTTCATGCCTACAACACCGGCTACAGCTTTTAAAATCGGCGAGAAAATGGATGACCCGATTTCAATGTACCTGGCTGATATCTATACTGTTATGGCCAACCTGGTGGGTATTCCTGCCATTTCCCTCCCCCTCTACCGCCACACAAATGGCATGCCTTTTGGTCTGCAGGTGCTCTCGAACGGCTTTAATGAGTTAAATTTGCTCCGCTTTTCGAAGGTCCTGACCCAACAGTACTCCCTGAAAAACGCATAGACTTCCTGCGAGGAATGATCAAGTGATAACCCGGTTTACGGACCGGTCAATATGTACTTTAAAAAATTCGCTGTGATGTTAAAGAAATTTTTACTCAGTTCTGTTTTATTGGCCTTTTTAAGCGCTCATTCCCATGCAGGCCTTCCTGGTGTACAGGGACCTAACAGCCAAACCGGCTATACCGATACCACAGCAGAAAAGAAAGATTCCCTGGTCACTGCCACAACCCTGTCCGATCCTAAACAAGGATTCAAGGACCTGTTTATACCTGTTGCCGGAACCAATGGCATCAGCATGGACCAGTTAAACCCGATGGCAGTAAGTTTTGTCGAGGATTATGTCGACAAATTCGGTAAGAAGATGGAAAATATCAAGGCCAATGCAAAGCCTTATTTCGATATGATGGATGCCGTACTCGCCGAACACGGATTACCCAAAGAATTAAAATACCTCGCTGTCATCGAATCTTATTTACAACCCAATGCCCGTTCATGGGCAGGCGCCGTTGGCCCCTGGCAGTTTATGCCGGCCACAGCCCGTAACATGGGATTGAAGGTGAACCGTAAAATAGATGAAAGAAGAGATATTTATAAAAGCACTCATGCCGCATCACGTTATCTCGCCAGCCTCTTCAGTATGTATGGCGATTGGTTACTGGTGATCGCTGCATACAATGGAGGTCCCGGTGCCGTAAACAGTGCGATCCGCAGAAGTGGTAGTCATGATTTCTGGATGCTGCAGGCATACCTGCCACAGGAATCAAGAAATCACGTTAAAAAATTTATCGCTACCCATTATATCATGGAAGGCACAGGTGGTATTACAACGCTTACCAAAACAGAAGCCGCTAATTTACCTGCTGCCAGCGATACCAGCCGTATTATACGGGAAGATATTGCCAATGCAAGATTGCAATACATCAGCGGTCGTTATAACGGCGCTATCATAGCAAAGCATTTATCGATGGAGATGGCAGCCTTTAATAAATTGAATCCTGACTTCGATAAATTCATTGCATTGAATGGCAACTATGGTCTATACCTTCCGAATGATAAAATGGATCTTTTTGTAGCCACCAAACTCGATATTCTCCGCGAATCCATCCAGTTGCTGTTAAATCCTGATGCAGTTTCCAAAAGCAGGGCCTCTTCTGAATAAATTCTATGTGTGCATTCCTATGTATCTATGTGCCTATGTGGTAAAAAAAGCTGACTGGCGTAGTCTTACCACATAGGCACATAGGAATACACACATAGAGATAACTTATTTTGCTGTACCTGTTGTTCTCTTCACTCTTGCAAAGTCTACATAAGAATGATTACCGATCGTTGTACGCTCGAGTTGCAGTTCATAACTACCCCAGCTTGTTTTGGTAACCGTCGTGATCGTTTCTTTCTTTATTTTATCCTTTGTCTTTTTACCCGGATCGCTCATCAGTTCATACACTATTCTTCCATCCATTTTTTGAGGAACAGGAATATTGAGCAGGTATAACACTGTAGGCACGATATCGACATTCGAAGTGGGAGCATCCAGCTCGAATCCTTTTTTGAATGCCGGTCCGCCAACAATGAATGGTATATGCACTTCATAAGGGCTCAATCCGCCATGCCCCGCTACTCCTCTTGAAAAACTTGTACCGGCATATCCTGCCTGGTTCTTCCTGTCATCCCAGTTCTCATCTACCAAAATATCAGCAGAACGGTCAGCATGGTTCCAATGGATCGATTCGAAAGAAAGCGTACCTTCTACAGATCCTTTCATATCACCTGCATTTTTACCTTTGGTAAAAACAGCCCCTACCCATTCCTGTGATTGCAATGCTGCCACGATCTGTTTGATCACTGCCTCATTATGATCCTTTACATAAATAGCGCCTTCAGCCACTACCACATCTTCCGATTCCTTATCTTTTTTAATTCCTTCTTTTATCAGAAAATCAGACAAACCATCTTTTCCCACATTGGTAATAAAACCATGATCGGTAGAAATAACAATATTAAAATCATCAACCAATCCTTTTTCTTTAATGGCCGCGATAATGCGTCCGAATTGTGCATCCACATCCTTTATCGATTGCATCGCCGTAACAGAACCAATACCATCGCTATGTGCTGTTCCATCGGGATCGGAGAACCAGATAGCGCTTACCAGCGGACCATCGGCAGCAAGACCATAGCGGATCAGGGCATCGGTGATCCATTGATGGCGTTTGGTATTGGGTTTACCGGCAGCAGGTATAGGACCGATATCATCGATAACAGATTGTGTCATCGATTCAGGTAATATCATCGCCGGGTTAATGATCGCACCACCACTTACCGTATGATTCTGCATCATCGCCTGGCCGGTTGAACCCGAACTGAACACCATCATCTTCTGCTCATTCGCCTGGAGAATTTCTCCGAGTGTAACAGCGGTCAGTAAATGCCCGTTCGTTGCTTTGACTATTTTATTCAATTCACTGGCTTCACCGGTATTCAATCCTTTTTTCGGATCCACTTCGGGAAAGTATACAGTATTACCCATCAATCCATGTGTAGCCGGGTAGCTGCCGGTGGAATAGGAAGAAGCATTCACCCTTGTCACTGTCGGGAACACACTGTGATGTTGTTTGCCATAGGCATTCTCCATTTTGTAGGCATACACATTCGGCATCGCATTAGGAGTGATATAATCGGGACGAAGACCATCAAAGAAAACGATGATCGTTTTAACCGGCTTCGCCGGTTGCGCCATCGATAGTTCCGTGATTGCGATAGCAATGAAAAAGAATATATACCTGATGTTATGTTTCATCTTATAATTATTTAAGTATTAAAAATCGACGCTCATAGTTTCGGAATCGGATCATTTACAGATGCGATGATGATCTTCTTATTTGTTGATAATTTTTCCATCCCCCATTTCTACATTTCCAAATCATCATATCGACACATCATCACATTACTTAACCATCATTTATCCCACCATACTTTGGTGCTGCTCTTATCTCCTCCCATACCTGTTACAGCAGCCGCCAGGTTTTCGGCATTCAGTGATTGCAGATAGGTAGGATAAGGAATTCGCCAGGGGAACTGGTTTTCCGCAGGAATACCTGCACCGCGCGGAAGCACAGGATAACCCGTTCTTCTTTTTTCAAACCAGGATTGGTAATCGACAAAGAAATATGCATAATACTTTTGCAGCATGATCTGTTCCAGTTGCTGTTCGGGTGTAGCTGCCTCATTGTACACTACACCTGCCTGGGAAAGATACCCTGCCGGCAGTGTAACACCCCATTGTGTCATAGAAGAAGCGATACCAGCTTCATAATGTTGTCTGGGTGTTTTGCCGGTCACAAATCCTTTTAAAGAAAGTTCTGCTTTTATAAATTCCAATTCGGCATAAGTCATCATCACCCCCAGCAGCGGGGTCGTCTTTAATGCATCGGGATAGCTTGAATTTTGTCCCACTGCATATTCCACCGAAACAGGATACCCGCTTTGAATACCGCGATAGATCGCATTACCACCAACCATCACGGTAGTGGCCCATACGGTTCTTCTCGGATCATTATCCGTATTCATTTTATCAATAAAGAATAATGTATAATAAGTGCCGTCTCTCCAATCGAGCTGGCGGGCATTGTAATAAGGATTGTAATACGGGAAGGTGCCGGGATAGCGGAAAATAGCATCATCCGTTGGTGCCGTAAAGACAGGATATTTAACCGGGTCGGCAAGGATGGCATTGATCTGCTCGTTGACATTGATCTCCCCATTATGTTTGGATATCCTTAATAGTAACCGCAGGCGAAGTGAGTTGGCAAATTTTTTCCATTTTACAATACCTGCATTGACAGAACCTGTCAGGGCATTTGCATTATACAGCATATCGCCACCATAGGTCAATGCCTTGCTGGTATTGAAAAGATTATTGGCCGTATCAAGGTCTTTCAGCAACTGCACATAAATATCTTTCTGTTTATCGAAGGAGGGAAGAAAATTTCCTTCTGTTGCCCTGGTTGCCTGCGAATAAGGAATATCTCCATACAGGTCGGTCAGGATGGAATAGGCCCAGCTTTTATATACCAGTGCAATAGCCTTGTAATTGTTCTCATTCAACCGCGACGCAATAGTATAGATATCCTGTATATCGGCCATATATCCATAAAAACTACTCCATACACCCGCGCCCGGGTTTACTTCATAACGATGCAGGCCGCCGCCACCGGCGCTTACACGCGGTGCATCCACCTGCATAAGCTCATGGGTGAAATTCCTGGCAGCACTGATACTGCTGTTCACGATCCGGTATTGCAACTGACCCAGCATAACACCGGGAGTGATTTCTTTGGGCCGGTTCGGATCGGTATTTAATTTTTCAAATTTTTTGGAACAGGATACCATCACCATAGCAATGATCGCAAAAAGAAATCCTGTTTTTTTATTGTATAACATCATAACTGATTTTATAAATTAGAATTTAACGGTAAGATTGATTCCCATCGTCCGGGTAGAAGGGAACTGCATCAGTTCCACACCCGGTGTCAGTGTACCACTATTGAGGTTACCACCTTCCGGATCAAAGGCAGGGAAATTGGTTATATTAAACAGGTCGCGGCCATAGATGGCGATATCTGCCTGGCGGATCAGTAGTTTCTTTAACCATTTGGCCGGTAATCCAAATTCGATCCGCGCCTCGCGCAGTTTTAAATAAGATGCATCGAATATGTTTGTCTCTGCGTTGTTGATCGCATAATAGTTTTCATAGTAAGAAAAGGCAGGCACTTTTACCGTGTTTGGTTCATATTTACCACTGCCTGCATTCCATACCACTCCATCTCCTACCAATCCACCATCGCGACCGGGCAATGTTACTTTCGTTTTACCCAATGTATTGCTCTTATGATTGGTTTGCGAATACATACTACCACCTTTCTGTCCATCGAATAAAATGCTGATGCGGATATTTTTAATGGTGAATTCATTCATCAGGCCCGCTTTCCAGTCAGCAAATGCATTTCCCCATTTCTTAGCAACAGGATCCAGCGCTGCAGGAAGACCCACTGAAGAATAAATGATCTTGCCATCGGGCGAACGCTGGAAACCCCTTCCATACATATCACCCATTCTTCCTCCTACCCTGGCTTCGATGGTCACATTTCCATCATGACTATAAATAACCTGGTTGCTGTTCCCATCGGCCAGTTCTTTTTCATAACTCCTGTTCATCGACCAGGTCAGCGTAGTAGCCCAGGAGAAATTCTTTTGCACAACCGGTTTACCCGTCAGCACCACTTCCACTCCTTTGCTATTGATCAGCCCTGCATTCACAAGCGCGCTGGAATAACCGGAAACAGGATCGAGAGGAATAGCGAGGATCTGGTTGCGGCTGTTATTGGTATACACGGCGATATCGGCACCCAACCTGTTTTTAAACAATCTTACATCGAGACCCGTTTCATAACTGGATGTGATCTCGGGTTTCAGGTTCGGGTTGAATAAGGTAGAAGGATTGGTAAAGCTGTTGCTGTAGATCCTGTCATAATACTTATCCGTCTGGTAAGGGCGTGTATCATTACCCACCTGTGCCCATGACATCCTGAATTTGGCGAAGGAAATAGCCGCCGGTAATGTAAACAGGTCGTTCAGCAGGAAGCTCGAACTTACCGATGGATAGAAAAAAGAACTATTGCCATACGGCAATGTACTTGACCAGTCATTTCTGCCTGTTACATCAAGAAATATTTTTTCCTGGTAAGAAAACTGTGAAGCGCCATACACGCTGTTGATCGCTTTTTCGCTGCGCATAGGATCCGCTACTGCCTGGTCAAGACTATTGGATATCTGGTAAATACCGGGCTGTGATAACTGGTCGGCATACATACCCGAGAAATCATAAGATTGCTTCATTGCATTGGCGCCACCGGATACCGAATATTTTATATCATCGCTGATCTTATTTTTATACGTGATCAAGGCATCTGTGTTGATTTCGTAGTTGAACACTTTTTGTTCGCGGTACATTCCTCTTGGATATTTCGTCATACTGAAAGGACGTTGCTGTGAACGGTATTCATACGACATATCGATGCCACTGCGAACCATCAGTTCCAGGTTTTTATTTACCTCGTAGGTAGCAGAAAGATTTCCTACTACACCATGCTTATTCATCTTATTCAGCATTTCATACAGGTCGAGGTAAGGATTGTCGGGGCCTGTATTGAATGGGTTCTTTTGCTGCACCTGCTCCAGGCCGGGTTGCCAGTAAGGTTTGAACCATTCGGGCCTGATATTGGGAGCCGTGCCAATGATCAGGAAGTACATGATCGTTTGGTTATTGTAGCCCGCTGCGGGCAGGTTATCACTTTTCTTATTGGTATAATTTACTTTACCGTTTATCTTAAGCCTGTCGGATATTTTCTGGCTGACCGATAATGATGCATTCATACGGCTGAATCCTGTATTGGGAAGTATCCATTCATTTTTCAGGTGGGAAAAAGATAAACGGGCCGAGCCTTTATCATTTCCTCCTTCGAGCGAGATACTATTGGAAATGGTATTGCCTGTTCTGAAAAAACCGGAGATATAATCATCATAAGCCACCCAGGGTGTACGCTCCACAGGCTGACCATCGGGCGCGGCCGGGTTGTACTGAAAGTATTGTTGTCCATTGAAACGCGGACCCCAGGCTCTTCCCGCTGCTACATTGGTACCTGTATTGGGACCATCCACGCTGGGGAGATAAGAATAATAGGTATCGGTCCTTCCTTCGCCATATTCCATCTGATAATCCGGCCAGCGGTTTACCTGGTCCATACTTACATTCATATTGTAAGTAACGCCGATACCTTTATCCTTTCTTTCACCGGATTTAGTCGTTATGATGATAGCGCCACCGGCTGCACGGCTTCCATACAGGGCCGTAGCGCCGGGACCTTTTAATACCGTAATTTTTTCGATATCATCAGGATTGATATCCGATACGTCGGAACCAAAATCAACAGGGCTATCTGCGGCGAGATGCGCTTTATAACCCGTACCTGTGATCTTGCTGCTGACAGGTACACCATCGATAATGATCAGCGCCTGGTTATTATCCAGATTCAACGATGATTCTCCACGGAGCGTGATACGGGATGATCCCATAGGACCCGAACCCGTTCCCTGGATATTCAACCCGGCCACTTTGCCGGATAAAGTATTCACCCAGTTATTGGCTTTTGCATCTTTTACTACATTCTCATTTAATTTCTGGGCAGCATATCCCAATGATTTCTCTTCGCGTTTTATACCTAATGCTGTGACAACTACTTCCGTAAGATCTTTGGAAGTTGTATTTAAAGAGATCACGCTGGCAGATGTCGCTTTTACTTCCTGCACAGAAAAACCAACGCTGGTAACGACCAGCATATCTTCGGGAATAACTTCGATCTCGAATTTACCGGATTGATCGGTAGCTGTTTGTTTGGTAGTTCCTTTTACCTGCACAGTAACACCGGCCAGCGGTTGCTGGTTATCGGCCGACATTACTTTGCCGTGGATAACCTGCTGGGCTGAAACCATCATTGACAGGGACAAAAGGAGGGTAACGAGCAGGGAATACCTGCTCCTTCGGAGTGCTGATAGCATAATAACAGTGATTTTGGGGGTTCTGAAAACCGTTTCGTTTGGTGTCGCAAATATGGTATCGCAACGTAAAGAAGCGGTTAAGGGTAAATCACTAAAAGATTAACAAATTGTAACCGGCCAGATATAATAATTCCCTGTCATTGGTTATTCAGGCACAATATTTATATATATACCATAAACTATTTCATATGCTGGAATCAATATGTAGAAAAATGCTGCCGGTAATGGCCGGCCTTGTCATTCTATCCTCGTGTTCATCTTCAAAAAATGCGGCAGTAGCGCAACGCGAAGACATTAAAGGCACCTGGGTGCTGGACAGGATAAGTTATGATGGCTTGTTACAGGGTGAAAACCTCAGGATCACGTTGCTGGATGAAGGCACCGAAGAATGCCTGGTGGGCAGTACCTGGGTATTACCCAATAATGGATACGGTACGTATACGATTGCCTCAACCCAGGCAGGATGTACACCGGGTGAAAGAAGTATTGTATGGTCATACCGTAAAGAAAACGGGCAGGCTATAGCCCAGTATAAGGTATTGACAGGTGGTGTAAAAGCAAAGAATATCGAAGAAGGATATAAATTCAAGATCACATCCGCTTCTGAAACGAATATGATCTGGCAGTCGGAGATCACTTACCAGTCGCACACTATCTACATTAATTATTCTTTCTCGAAAAAATAATTCCTGTGATCACTAATTAAAAAGCCCGGTATACTTTGTACGCCGGGCTTTTGTTTTTTCACGATGCGGTATTAAAAACGGTACCCTAAGGAAACTCCAAAACCTGTATTCTTTGCAGAAGATTCACCGGCAGTACTGCCGTCCACTTTAGGATTAATATCTGTAAGACCCAATGAAGCGTCTAACTGGACAGATAAATTATTGGCGAACTGGTAACCAAACAATAAGTTGGCTCCTGCATCAAATCTTTTTACATAAGCTGCAGCACCTGTGATCAGTTCTGCTGTGGTGACATCACTTTTGAATTTGATATCTGCATCACCACCGGGATATTTCACTTTCCCTGTTACGCCAAATGCAGCATAAGGGCCAAAACCCAATAATAATTTACCGGTACCCAGTTCAGGTTTATACAGGAAATTAACAGGGATCTCTACATAACCGATATTTATTTTTGAATCGGTGCCATTAATATCTTTCGCCCCTTTTACAAAAAAGGAAACGCCTGGTTGTACAAAGAAGTCAATGCCGACAGGTATTTCAGCATTGACACCAGCGTTAAATCCTGTTTTCAATTTGCCATTTTCCTTGTCGCCATCTTCATCTTTACCATTGATATTATAAAAATTTACCCCTGCATTGATACCAAAAGTCGTTTTCGATTGGGCAAAAGCGGTTGCACCGGTGAAAATAATTGCAGCGGCCGTTAACATCAGCTTAGTTTTCATACGTTTGTTTTTAGGTTAATAATTACTGGCCGGATTCCTTTTTAGCATCCTGTACCATTTTCTCGTTAGCAGTGATCAAAAATTCAACACGCCTGTTCATTGATCTGCCATCTTCTGTATCATTGGTATATTTGGGTGCGCTTTCACCAAAGCCCTTTGTAGTGATCCTTGCGGAACGGATATTATTCGATTTGAGATAGGAAGCGACAGCACCGGCCCTTCTTTCGGAAAGACCCTGGTTATAGCTATCAGTACCTGTATTATCGGTATGACCCTGGATCTCGATATTGGTTTCGGGATATTTATTCAGGATGGTCACCAGCTCATTCAGGCTGCTTTTTGCGTCGGCGCCCAGGTCATCGCTGTCAAAACCAAAAAGGATCTTGTTATTGAATTCCACGACGATCCCTTCCCCTACTCTTTCTACTTTAGCGCCAGGCACTTCATTTTTAATTTCTTCAGCTTGTTTGTCCATCTGGCGGCCGATAACGGCACCGGTAACACCACCCACTGTAGCACCGATGATAGCCCCTAAGGCCGTATTACCCGTTGCTTTACCAATAACACCACCCACTGCAGCACCGCCTGCTACACCGATAGCAGCGCCTTTCTGGGATTTATTCAGGTTTTTACATCCGCTGCCCAGTAAAGAAATGGCTGCCATGACGATAAAGAATTTTCTTACATACTTCATATAACTGTTTTTTATTGCTACAAGGGAATTTCAAACATCGTACCACAGCGAAGAATAGAACACAGATGACACGGATAAAATGTATATAAGCCGGATTTGGTATTTATTTCCATTATATCCCTTCATCCGATTCTATCCGTGTTCTATTGTTCCTGACTTAATGAGTGGAACACGGATGACACGATGGCTGTTTTCACTAACCGGCGGCCAATACCTGTTTCATGGCGGCCGCCTTCATCATACATTCTTCCCATTCGTTTACGGGATCGCTGTAAAAAGTGATTCCTGAACCGGCTAAAAAGGAGAGGTATCGGGAAAAATTATTATAAAAAATACTCCGGATAACGACATTAAAATCGAAATCAGCTGAAGGGGAAATATAACCCAAAGCCCCGGAAAAAATTCCCCGCCTGACAGGTTCATATTGTTCGATCAGTTGCATTACTCTTTTCTTCGGCGCCCCTGTCATCGAGCCCATGGGGAAAGTTGCTTTGATGATCTCTGTAAAAGAAATATCATCCTGCAATTCACCACTTATTGTTGAGATCATCTGGTGTACCTGCGGGAAAGAATAGATCCCATACAATTCATCTACCTGCACCGTTCCTTCTTTACATATTCTTGCGAGGTCGTTACGAACAAGGTCTACCACCATTACATTTTCAGAACGGTCTTTCCGGCTATTAAATAAAGCATTCCTGTGTTCTTCATCTTCTGTTTTATTATGCAGGCTGCGGATAGATGTGCCTTTGATGGGTTGCGACAATACCCGTTGTCCCTGTTTTTGTAAAAACCGTTCGGGGCTGGCGCAGATCAGCCATTTATCATCCAGCCTGTATAAAGCTGAAAAAGGATTGGGTGATACTTCACTCAATTGCTGGTAAACAGTCAACGGATCGATGACAGTTTGCTCAGCAAAAAATTCCTGGCAAAAATTGATCTCGTAACAATCGCCCCGGAGAATATGTTGGCGCAGTTGTTCGATCACAGACACATATTCATCTTTATTTAACCGGCTGCTGATTGAAATTGGTTTCTTATTTTTTTCTTTGGATGCCGGAACAGGAGCAGTCATTATTTCCGTATAGATCCTATTGGGATCAGCCGCTTCGATTTCCAGTCTTGTTTCACCGATCCTGATAAGGATCTGTGGTTCGAAAAAGAAAAGACCGGGAAACCCGATGCGATCGGTATGCGAAGAGGCAAGATCTTCCAATTCGTTCTTCAGGTCATACCCAAGATGACCGAACAACCATCTTTTTTTACCGCTATCGATAAATTCCTGTAATCCATCAAAAGCATTGCCAGGGGAAGCGATAAAACTTTCTTTGACACCGGCTGCCAGCAGGCATTCCTGTGTATGGGGTTGTAACTGGTATTGATGATTGTCCAAAAAACAAAAAGTGTTGAACTGTTGTACCCAGTTCAACACTTTTTCCTTTGTCTCCCGGAAATCAGTTACCGGAAATAGTACATTATTCAGAATCGTATTGATTAAAAATAAACAGGTAAACGATCAATAATCTTCCTCTTCTTCTTCAAAACCGTCATCACCTCCACCGAACATATCCTTGAACTCGTCATCGATTTTGAAATCATCCTCTTCTTCAGCGCCGCCCGCTTTTTTTCCAGCACCGGAACCGGTCGCCTTTTTACCTTTTGACTTAGGAATATCAAATTCATCGAAGTCGGGATCCCATTCTTCTTCTTCCTCGACTTTATCCCATTCGTCTACTTCATCGGGACCATCATCATCATCATCGTCATCCTCGTCTTTTTTCTTTTTAGAGGACGCGACAATTTTGCCACCTTTCTTAGGTGTTTCATCCAACTCATCGTCGGAGAAATCATCATCATCGTCATCATCTTCAGGAGCCTTCTGGGGCTTTGAAGATTCTTTTTTCGATGAGGGCTTTTCTGCGCCCGTAGTCTTTCCTGTCTTTTTTGCCTTATCGGATTTTGCTGCCATACGCTGATAGGGTTA
>CAMLGR010000130.1 GCA_946479615.1 uncultured Bacteroidota bacterium
GTGTCGTTCAAAGCACATACGTGCATCGGTTTCACTCATACCGCTGCCATTATCGATCACCTGCAACAGGGCTTTGCCTGCATCTGCAATAACGAGGTTGATCTCTGTCGCGCCGGCATCAACCGCATTTTCCAGCAATTCCTTTACTGCACTGGCGGGCCGCTGGATCACTTCCCCGGCCGCTATCTGGTTGGCAATATTATCAGGTAATAGAACGATTTTATCAGGCATCCGGCGCCAAAAATAACGATTTGAAGTGGGAAGTTTCGAATAGTTAGCAGGGAGATGGAAATGGAGGAATGGAGAATGACAAGTCGCTAGTGGATAAAAGGCTTTTGTAATCAGCTTATCAGTTTATAATCATTCTACTCCCACCAGCCACTAGCCATTCCCCATTTCCATCTCTCTCCGTTTGTCACAAATGAACTATTTTTAACGACATATTTATTCATCGAACCGATTGTGTATGAACAGGATCTATAAGAGCTTACTGGTACTGGTTTTTTTATTTCCTATTATTTCTTCCGGGCAATATCATAGCCGGCTTTCGGGCCCGGAATGGACAGATAGCGTTTTTAACAGCCTGACCGAAGATCAGCGTATCGCGCAACTGATGGTGATACGTGCCCACTCCAATCTGGGACCCGATCATATTGCCAAAGTAATAGAGGACATCAAAAAATACGATGTAGGCGCTTTGTGTTTTTTCCAGGGTGGCCCGGTGCGCCAGGCCAATCTTACCAATTATTACCAAAGCATTGCACAAACACCATTGATGATCACCATGGATGGCGAATGGGGCCTGGGCATGCGGCTCGATAGTGTTACCAAATTTCCTTACCAGCTCACATTGGGCGCATCGAATGATACAGCACTTATTTACCGCATGGGAATTGCTGTCGGCGAACAATTTAAAAGATTGGGTGTGCAGGTAAATTATGCACCCGTGGTCGATATCAATAACAATCCGAAAAACCCGGTGATCGGTTACCGCTCGTTCGGAGAAGATAAAGATAAAGTCGCCAGGTTTGGCGTGGCTTATATGAAAGGAATGCAGGATGCCGGTATCATGGCCTGTGCCAAACACTTTCCCGGTCATGGTGATGTGGATGTCGATTCGCATTTCGATCTGCCTGTTATCAGCAAAAGCCTCGATCAGCTCGAAGAAACGGAACTCATGCCCTTTAAAGCATTGTTCAATGCAGGAGTGGAAAGTGTCATGATCGCGCATCTTTCTGTTCCCGCTATCGATAATGCACCGAATAAGGCGACTTCCATTTCTAAAAAAAGTGTAACAGGATTATTGCGCGATGAATTAGGATATAAAGGCCTTACGTTTACCGATGCGCTGGAGATGAAAGGCGTGGCTAAATATTTTCCCAACGGAACGATTTCCGTACAGGCACTCATCGCCGGAAATGATATGCTATGCCTGCCGGCAAGCGTACCGGAATCGATCGCGGCTATAAAAAAAGCGATCAAAAGTAAAAAGCTGACCAAATCGGCGGTGAATGCCAAAGTAAAAAAAGTATTGCTGGCAAAATATAACCTGGGATTGAATGAAAGCAAACCGGTCAATACGGAAGACCTGCTTATCGATATCAATGCGCAGACCAACCCGATACGGTATGAAACAGCTACGGAAACACTGACCCTGTTGCGGAACGATAATTTTATTTTCCCGCTGCAACCAGTGAATAAGATTGCCTATGTGGGAATCGGTTCGGAAGAACTGAATAATTTCGGGAAAAGACTACAGGAAGACCTGCATGCCGATACATTTCTTTTTTCTTATAAAATGCCAGTCACAGAAGTATCGCGTGTAATAGATAGTATCAGAGCAAAAGGATATCAATCGGTAGTTATAGGTATTCATGATTATAGCCTGCGTCCTGCCAATAATTACCAGATCAGTGAAGCAGCAGTCAATCTCGTCAGCCAGTTGCAATCTTTCAATACCGCTACTTTTGTTTTTGGAAATGTATTGGCGATCTCCAATTTCTGCGATGCCAAAACCCTGGTGGCCTGTTACCAGGATGATGATATCACCCAACATGCCGCAGCAGATATGCTGGAAGGCAAACTGCTTGCAAAGGGAACATTGCCTGTATCGGTATGCGCGTATAAGTTTGGAGACGGAATTATGCAAAAACCGAATCCGGCGAATGTGGTCGTGTCTAATGAAAAATTAATGGCCATTGATTCGATTGCACTCGATGCCATCAGCCAAAAAGCATTTCCGGGTTGCGTGGTACTGGCCATTCACAAAGGAGAAGTGATTTATCATAAAGCATTTGGTCATTACGAGTATGAAGCCGGTTCACCACCAATGGAACTGGAAACTATTTTCGACCTGGCTTCCGTTACCAAAATTTCGGCTACGACTATTTCAGTGATGAAATTATACGAGGAAGGAAAACTCGATCTTACCAAAACCCTCGGGGATTACCTGCCCTGGGTAGCAGGGAGCAATAAAGCAAAGCTCACCCTTCATGATATTTTATTGCACCAGGCCGGGTTGGTTGCCTTTATTCCTTTTTACAGGGAGATAGCGAATGTATCGGGTGAATTGAAACCCGGTGTATTCAGCGATACGTTGAAACCAGGATTTACGGTGAAAGTAGCAGATAAACTTTTTCTGCGTGATGATTGGGAAGACACCCTGCTGAAACGTATGCTCAGCAGTCCGCTGGGACCGCGCAACAAATATGTGTATAGCGATAACGATTTTATTTTCCTGGGAAAAATCGTACAACAGGTTAGTGGTATGCCATTGAATGAGTATGTGCAGCGGAACTTTTATAGTAAGATGGGAATGAGCACAACCGGGTTCAAACCCCTGGAACGATTTTCTCCTGATAGAATTGCTCCTACCGAACGTGATAATTATTTCCGTCACCAGTTATTGCAGGGATATGTGCATGATGAAGGATCTGCACTCTTTGGCGGCGTAGCAGGACATGCGGGTCTGTTTTCGGATGCGTATGATCTCGCTATGCTGTACCAGATGCTGTTGAACGGAGGTGAATTGAATGGGCAACGTTTCTTTAAACCGGAGACGATACAATACTTCACTGCATATCATAGCGATATCAGCCGTCGTGGTTTGGGTTTTGATAAACCTGAAAAAGATAATGCTACCCGCAGCGAACCTTACCCGGCTATAAGTGCTTCTCCCGGAACATTTGGTCATACCGGCTTTACAGGCACCTGTGTATGGGTTGATCCTGCATCGCAACTGGTATATATCTTTCTTTCCAACCGCGTTTATCCTACCAGCGACAATCCCAGGTTATCAAGACTGAATGTCCGCGGCAAAATACAGGAGGTGCTGTATCGGGCGATAAGGGAATGATGCTAAGTTTTAGGTGTTAGATGACATCTTCGTATAAAAAAATATGTGAAATCTATGTGTCCTATGTGCCTATGTGGTGAAAAGCTGACTGGCGTAATCTTACCACATAGGCACATAGGACACATAGATTTCACATAGAGATACTAAAAGAATTTACAAGCTCACATCTAACACCTAAAACTTAACACCTAACATCACTTATTATTCGGTGGTCTCGGATTGCGCGGACGATTCGGATTATTTTGCTGGCCCTTGTTCTGGCCGCCGCCACCCTGGTTATTATTACCTCTCTGTTGATTTTGTTGTCCTCCCTGGCCTTGCTGCCCCTGCCCACCTTGTCTTCTTTGCTGATGTTGCTGCGGACGTTGTTGATGACCGCCGCCCTGGTTATTACCACGCTGCTGGTGTTGCTGGTGGCGACGTTTCTTATCCGCTTTCTCCAATGTACGCAGGCTGATCTGTCCTACCACATCTACAAACTCGGGTTCTACTTCTTTTGGTTTTGAAGTAGTGACATCCACGTATTCCAGTTCGTCAGGAATAACTCCCTGCTGATTGAGTGATTTTATTTTTCTCACCCGTTCAATGGTCATCGGGTATTGTTTGGTACTATCAGGTAATGTGTACCACATCAGGTTTCTGAAAATATCTTTTTTTACCAGGAAGGCATTGCCTTTGGTAACCTGTATCATATCACAATTATCGGGGAAATGCTGCAAGGCATCGAGGTACGTATCGAGCTCATAATTCAGACAGCATTTCAATCTTCCGCACTGGCCGCTGAGTTTGGCTTGGTTGATGGAAAGATTCTGGTAACGTGCCGCTGCTGTATTGACCGATTTGAAATCGGTGAGCCAGGTACTGCAACAAAGTTCGCGGCCACAACTTCCGATACCGCCCACTTTGCCGGCTTCCTGCCTGGCGCCGATCTGGCGCATTTCTACTTTCACTTTGAATTCGGAAGCATATACTTTAATCAGTTCCCTGAAATCAACACGGCCATCGGCGATGTAAAAGAAAGTGGCTTTGCGTCCATCAGCCTGCATTTCCACCTGGCTGATCTTCATATCCAGTTTCAATTGGCGGGCAATGGCGCGGCTGCGGATCACCGCTTCCGGTTCACGTGCCTTGTTTTGTTTCATCAGGTCAAGATCGCGGTCGGTAGCTACCCGTAAAATCTTTTTCATTTCCGGGTTGTCTTCCTTGGCGCCTCTTTTCTTCATCTGCAGGCGCACGATCTCACCGGTCAGGGATACTTCGCCTACATCAAAGCCACTAACTCCTTCTACAGAGATCAATTCTCCCTTTTCATATTGCTGAAGGGTGGTATTCCTGAAAAAATCTTTACGTGTGCCTTTATTAAAACTGACTTCTACCACTTTACAGGAGCTGTCAAGGTCGGCAATAGGAAGATTGCGCAACCAGTCATACGTATTCATCCGGTTACATCCGCCGGTACTGCACCCGCCATTGCTTTTACATCCGCCTGGTTTTCCTCCGCCGGAAGAAGTTCCGCAACTACTGCATCCCATTCGATTTGAATTTAAAGTTGAAATCTTCAGAGAAAGATGGCCGGAATGTTGGCGCAAGCCTGTGGTGTGAGCGTTCGAAAGCTTTCTTGTATATTACCAATGGCAATACAAATCGTTGATAATGTATTATATAGAGTAAAATAGACAACCTTGAAAGCCAAAAACACCGGGCTGAACCTCACATTTCCAGTATCTCCTCAATTTTCTTAGAACGCAAAATTTCGGAAATTCTGTGTCCTATTCAGTCAAAAATACAATTTTGTCCTGAATGATATGGTATAGTTTAATGGTGAGGGCATGAAAAAGGATTTTGGCGTTGGCATTCCTTTCTATATAATAAGCGGCCTTGTCCAGTTCTTCAATGATAGCTTCCTGCTGTTCGATGCCGGCAATCTTGTTCAATCGGAGGGCAAAGTCCCTTTCCTTATCCTGTTCCTCCCGCAACTGCCCGGGCAGATCCCCGATGGCCCGCAACCGTACGGCCTGTTCCAGTAAATGATTAAAATACCGTAAAAACTGTTTTTGCTTTTCCCTTCCGAGCCGGCTGATCTCCTCCACCCATTTTGTCTGGGCAATCGGCCCTGTCTTCATGATGGCATTAAGCCAGTCGCGCAACAGGCTTTGCCAGTCTTCCTCCGCATGGCGGGATTGCTGCAGGGCCTCACGGTAATTGCCTTCGCTCACACTGGCAATCTGCCGGGCAGTTTTGGCCTCGGTCTTGTTCCGCGTGATCATGGCTTCCTCAATATCTTTTGTTTCCAACGCCGGTATTTTGACTAACTGGCAACGGCTAAGAATAGTAGGCAGCACCAGGGATTCATTTTCCGCTACCAATATAAATAATGTATTGGCCGGTGGTTCCTCGATCAGTTTTAAAAGTTTATTTCCTTCGGTGCCCAAATATTCGGGCATCCACATCAGCAATATCTTGTACTCGCTTTCAAAACTCTTCAGGTTCAGCTTGCGGATAATATCATTACATTCATGAGCCGTGATATTACCCTGTTTATTTTCTGCACCTATAAATTGCAGCCAGTCATACGCATTTCCATACGGATAACTTTTAATGAATTCCCGCCATTCACTGATATAATCCACACTCAATGGCGGACTGCCTGCTTTTTTTGTAACAACAGGATAAGAAAAATGTATATCAGGATGGGCCAGTTGCTGTGCTTTGATGCAGGCAGAACAAACACCGCAGGAATCAGAAGGTGGGTGGTGAGTAGTGAGGGGTGAGGGGGGGGGCTCTCCGAATAAAGAAGGTTCGGCAAGACGGCTGCCTGCCGTCAATGGATTTACTTTTTCACAAACGACAAATTGGGCAAAGGCGAGTGCCAGTGGCAACGCACCGCTTCCTTCCCTGCCCAGGAAAACCAATGCATGCGCCAACCGGTTTTCCTGCATCAGCTCGGGCAATTCTTTTTTTAGCGCCAGCTGACCTATAACATCCTTGAACTGCATAGCGGCGAAAATAAACTATCTGGTATAAACCGTGGCATTGTATTCTATGTGTGTATTCCTATATGTCCTATGTGCCTATGTGGTGAAAACTACGCCAGGCAGCTATAGCACTATAACAGTATTTCGTAATCTTACCATATAGGCACATAGGACATATAGGAATACACACATAGATGCTATCAGTGAAAATTAGTTCAGGTATTTGGTGATCTCGGGATTATCGGGTGTTACTCTTACTTTATTATGAATAACAGTGATCAGTTCACCTTTTTCATCAATTAAGAATTTAGTGAAATTCCATTTTACAGGATCTGTAAAACCTTTTTTGGCTGCTTCATCCACGAGGTATTTGAAGATAGGAGCGATATCATCGCCTTTCACAGATACTTTATCTGCCATAGGAAAAGTCACCCCATAATTCTTTTTGCAAAATTCACCGATCTCTTCATTGGTGCCCGGTTCCTGTGAACCGAAATTATTTGCCGGGAAACCGATGATCACCAACTTGTCTTTATACTTTTCATATAATTTTTCGAGATCATCGTATTGTGGTGTATTACCACATTTCGAAGCTGTATTGACGATCAGGATTTTTTTGCCTTTGTAATCGGAGAGATTGATTTCTTTTCCATATAAACCAGGAACCTTGAAATCATAGATCGTAGTGCCTGCAATGGCAACCACAACTATCAGGGATAAAAGAAGTGCTTTCATATTTTTAATGATTAAATGTGTTTAAAAATTAGACGTTAAAGGTAAGGAAACCCGGCACCCCCTTTTGTAGAAAACAGGTCATTTTTCAAAACATCCCAGGTCAGGAAGACCGTTCGGGCGGGTCTTTCCATCGAGATCGATGGTAATCCCGGCATTTACACCTTTGTCGATCGCAGGAGAACCCGTTTTCAATCTGAAATCATAATAACGTTTGGAAGCATCGATGCTGTCAAACTGCGGAGGCTGGTTGTTAATGACCTGGCTGGAAGTGATATTGGAAGGCGCCGTTTCCACTTTCCATAAATTATGATCGAAACTGACACTAAAAGGCGTGGCGCCTTTTTTATCGACTACCACCTCATTCGTTACAAGTCCGTTCTCTCCCCAGAAAATGCAATTGGTGAAAACGGCATCGAGCGATACGGTGTTTACGCCATCATTATTCGCAACGGTCAATACAGGATCTTTATGATTAATAAAACTATTGGAATAGGTAGCGGCCGTGCAATGAGTAAAACGATAGCTGCCTCCCACGAGGTAAATATTCTTTCCGCAATTACTCACCAGGCAATTGACAGCAGTAACACTGCTATTCGCAGCAATGATACCGGCATCATAGGCATTATCGATGACACATTGATTGAGCGTTACTTTCGGATTAGCATTGGGTGAAGGGTCCTGTGCTGCGATACATTGATACGCATTTTTAAGAACTGCATAGTTCAATACATTATCCCTGCTGCTGGCCGAAAAGAATAAACCCGGCCATGAAGCAGGATAATCTTTATACGGATCATCCAACCGGTCGCCCTGGAAATAAACACGGTCAACTGTATCTTTCAACCCGTTTACCTCTAAGGTTCCATCAACCACTACAGGGGCATTGGCATGTATATAGATCCTGCATCCTTTACCGATCGTTAATTTCTGATTGGCATTTACATGCAGGTAACCCAATATCACGTAAGGAAGATCATTGGTCCAGGTTTCGTTACCGGTAACTTCTTTGTCGCGCAGGAAATGTGCATTCTGGCCCCAGGCTTCGAGTTGCAATATTTTTTTATTGCCATTATACGTTACCTGTATACTATCCCTGATCACGAAAGGAAGGTTGGCTGTATTGGGATTGATATTGACCTGTACAAAAACATAGAGGCTGTCATTGCCTTCTATCTCAAGATCGGTAGCTTCTGAAGTAGCGATACCATCGACATTCATTTTATAAACAGAAGCGGGGCCTCCCATCAGTTTGACCGAAGAGATCTTCAGTTTTTGTTTATTCTCATTATGGATCATGAAATAATGCGTGACCGACCCGGCTGTGGGGAATACCGTATCATATTTCAGGGTATCTTCCGATAACCTGACCCGTGCATCCGGCGATGTGATAAAAGAATCTTTCCGGCAGGAAAAAACAAGGAGAAGGGAAACGAAAAGAAACAGGATGACGGCTTTCATGACTATAAAAATACGCTGACTAATTGAAATCTCATAGTTTGAATAAAATGAAACCCTTTTTTCCGCGAAGCCATTATTACCCGTTTAATCTGTGTTCAGCGGTAGGCGTAGCAAAGACAGGCTACACTCAGGTTTACGTTGGCTGCTTTCAATAATTCCAGTCCGCATGATTCGATAGTAGCGCCGGTTGTAATCACATCATCGACGAGTAAAATATGTTTGCCCGCAATGCCGGCGGGATCGGTAAGAAGAAATTTCCCTTCCATATTCTTCCATCGTTCTATTCTTCCTTTGCGTGTTTGTGTTTCGGTATGTTGTGGCCGGGTGATCGTATTTTTTAAAACAGGTATTCCAAGTTCGGCTGCGATACCATCGCAAAGGAGATCGGATTGATTAAAGCCTCTTCGTTTTTCTCTTTCGGGAAATAAGGGTAAAGGTACCATTGCATCGGCTGCAAACCGACCGGAATGTTTTAATGAGTGCCCCATCATTTTTCCTAATTGAATGCCCAGGTCTTTATCGCTGTTGTATTTAACCTGGTGAATGAGTTGCTGTACCAGCGATCCGCCGGTAAAGAAATATTGCGCCATTGCCTGTTGCAAAGGAAGGCGGCCCCAGAATTTCTTCTCAACAGGATTGCCAGGTAATTTTTCAAAATGGGTGGAAGGAAGTGCATTAAAACAGTGAAGGCATAGCCTGTTCTCTTTATCAAGTATATCGCTGCCACAACCCGAACAGGTATGAGGAAAAAGAAGATGAAGAAAGCTCTCCCGTATTTCGTTGAAGAAATTCATAATCAAAACGGGGAGAATGCAAAATTAAGCATCCTATGTGAACCCTATGTTTCTATGTGCCTATGTGGTGAATTTACGCCAATCGGCAATAGAACTATATCAGTCTTGCGTAATCTTTACCACATAGGCACATAGAAACATAGGGTTCACATAGATTTAAAACAAATACTGGTATACTTCTTCTACCCGGCCCATTGGCACTACTTCAATATCAAATTTTTGTTTGCTCATTCCTTTCTGACTGTATTTGGAAACAATGATCTTTTCAAAACCAAGTTTTTGTGCTTCTGCAATACGTTGTTCAATACGGTTAACGGCCCTGATCTCACCGCTTAATCCCACTTCACCGGCAAAACAAATATGATGCGAAAGGGGAACATCCTCGTAAGAAGAAAGTAATGCACACAATACCGCCAGGTCAATAGACGGATCTTCTACCTTTAATCCACCGGCTATATTGAGGAAAACATCTTTTACACCGAAATGAAAGCCACCTCTTTTTTCCAGTACAGCTAATAGCAATTGTAATCTTCGCAGATCAAAACCGGTTACAGTACGTTGTGGGGTGCCATATACCGATTGTGTTACCAGCGCCTGTACTTCTATTAGCAGGGGCCGCATTCCTTCGATAGTGGCAGCAATGGCAATACCGCTTAATTGTTCTTCTTTTTGCGTGATCAATATTTCACTGGGGTTGATAACACCACGCATACCGGTATCTCCCATTTCATAGATACCTAATTCGGCTGTACTTCCAAAACGGTTCTTCAATGTACGCAGTATGCGATAGGCATAATGCCTGTCTCCTTCAAACTGCAATACGGTATCTACCATGTGCTCGAGTATCTTGGGACCGGCAATATTTCCGTCTTTGGTAATATGACCGATCAGGAACACCGGCGTATTACTTTCCTTTGCAAAACGCTGGAACTCGGAAGCGCATTCACGTATTTGTGAAATGCTGCCGGGAGAGGAATCGATAAAGGGAGTATGCAATGTCTGGATAGAATCAATGATCACTACCTGCGGTTTCAGTTTTTTTATTTCCTGGAAAATAACCTGGGTAGATGTTTCGGTAAGTAAATAAAAATTTTCGCCGGTACCGGTATGATTGGACTTTAACCGGTCGGCCCTCATTTTTATCTGCTGTTCGCTTTCTTCACCACTGATATATAATACACTGGTATCTTTTAGCCAGAGACCGGTTTGTAAAAACAAGGTTGATTTGCCAATACCTGGTTCACCGGCGATCAATACAATACTTCCGGGTACGATACCACCACCCAATACCCGGTTCAGTTCGGCATCGGGAGTGAGTATTCTTTTTTCTTCGCTGCTTTTTATTTCAGATAAAGAAATGGTTTTACTTACTCTTTTCTCTTCTTTATACTCTTTCCAATCATTACCGTTCTTACCAGAATCTTTTTGAATCAATTCTTCAACAAACGTATTCCATTGACCACAGGATGGACATTGACCTACCCATTTTACACTTTCATATCCGCAATTTTGACAAAAGAATGCGGTTTTAACTTTACTCATGCATTAAAGATAAATTATCACGTGTGTTGGAGAAAAAGTTTAACGAAAGAATGAATCGAAATGAACAAAAGATGAATAAAAAATGAAGTGAATAAATACAAGCAGATTGAAATGTAAAAGGGGCCAATCTGTTGATTGACCCCCTTACTTACTAACCCATTAAATTCTATTGCTAAGTTACAATTCTGCATAAGATTTCAAAATAAATTTTTGCTGCTGTGAATAACTTCAGCCGGCTTCTGAAAATGAAAACATACGAATGCGTAAATAGAATAATATGAATATATAAGTTTGATAAACAATGAGTTATAATTCAATTTCTAAGAGTAAGCTCTTACTAATTTTTGTAAAAGATTACCAGTTAAGCAGTGACAAAACGACGTGAAAAAGCGTTGTTATCTAACTGGCTGCAAGTTTGTTGTAGCAACATTAATCAAACAAATTTTTTAAGAATGACACCATCAATTTTGATCGTTTCGCTGGTCTTTTTAGGCATTAGTATGCTGGTCTCCATGGTGCTGAAAAGCAAGTTTACGAAGTATAGCAAAGTGCCCCTTTCGAACGGTCTGACAGGCCGTGAAATAGCCGAAAAAATGCTGCGTGAAAACGGGATTTTTGACGTGAAAGTGACATCAGTTGAAGGCTTTTTAAGCGACCATTATAACCCGGCCAATAAAACCGTAAATCTCAGTCCCGATGTATATAATGGCAACAGTGTGGCTGCGGCTGCCGTGGCTGCGCATGAGTGCGGGCACGCTGTTCAGCATGCCAATTCCTACCAGTGGCTGACAATGCGGAGCAAGCTGGTTCCTGTTGTTCAGATCAGCTCCAGCCTGGTAAACTGGGTGTTGCTGGCGGGTGTAATTATGGCGGCTTCCGGTAACCCGACTGTCTTATTGGTAGGTATTATTATGATGTCGGTCACCGTGCTTTTTACCCTGATCACCCTGCCGGTAGAATTCGATGCAAGTAACCGGGCCCTGGCCTGGCTTAATCATACCAATGTCACCAATTCCCGGGAATATCCCCAGGCAAAGGATGCTCTGAAATGGGCCGCCCTGACATATGTGGTAGCTGCCCTGGCAGCGGTGGTTACTTTAATCCAGTATATAATGATATATATGGGAAGCAGGGACAGAAGCTAAGAAATATAAAACCGTAGAATATTAAATATAAAATGTAAAAGTGGCCCAGCCTTAAGACTGAGCCACTTTTACATTTTATATTTTACATTTCTTCATCACAGCTTTATTTCTTCATCATGCTGATCGAAGAACTTATATTCGGTAAGATGATAACTGGTATCTGCTTCAACCCTTGTTTTCTGGTTGAATTTCTTTTTCCATTTCGCCATCTTGGTTGACCATGGCCATCCTTTGGCAAGGTAGGCATACATGATCGGGTTGACGACCAGTTTCAGATTTTTATGCTGATGCGTGATAAGATAACTAAGGTTCTTTTCTATTTCATCTTCGAGTAATAAAGTAGAAGAGATCTTGCCGGTGCCATTACAACTTGGACAAACCTCCTGTGTATTGATATTTACTTCAGGTTTCATCCGTTGACGGGTGATCTGCATCAACCCGAATTTTGAGATCGGCAATACCGCATGTTTCGCCCTGTCAGGAGACATGAATTCTTCCATCTTCTCTACAAGCTTGCGCTTGTTCTCCGGAAGCTTCATATCGATAAAGTCGGCTACAATGATTCCACCCAGGTCACGAAGACGCAACTGGCGCGCAATTTCTTCTGCGGCTTCCAGGTTGGTTTCCATAGCATTTTGTTCCTGGTTATTGCTGACGCTTTTATACCCGCTGTTGATATCGATGACATGCAGGGCTTCTGTATGTTCAATGATCAGGTAAGCGCCGCTATTGAGGTTGACCGTTTTGCCAAAAGAAGATTTTACCTGCTTGGTGATCCCGAAAGAATCGAAGATGGTAGAACCATTCTGGTAAAAGGAAATGATATCGACTTTCTCAGGAGCGATCCGCTGGATATAATTGCGGGTATCTGTAAAAATGTTACGATCGTTAACGACGATCTTATTGAAATCTGCATTCAGCAGGTCGCGCAGAATGCTGTTTGTTTTTGTTTGCTCGCTCAATACTTTGGCTGGCGCCACAGCGCCTTTCAGATTTTTCTGGATCGTCTTCCACATTTCCACCAGGGCAGAAAGATCTTCATGCAGTTCGGCTGTATTCTTTCCTTCTGCTGCAGTGCGAACGATCACGCCGAAATTCTTTGGCTTGATCGCTTCCACGATCTTTTGCAATCTTTTTCTTTCTTCGGCAGAATGTATCTTTCTCGAAACGGCTACGATATTGTTGAAGGGAGTGATCACCACGAACCGGCCGGGCAGGGAGATCTCGCAACTCAGGCGGGGTCCTTTGGCGGCGATGGGTTCTTTCAGGATCTGTACAAGAATATTGGGTTTACCTCCCAATACTTCATTGATTTTTCCCGTCTTGATGATTTCAGGTTCGTTGTCGAATTTGCCAAAATCCATTCCTGTCTCGCTTTTATCGGCCATTGTGAGGGCGGTAAATTTGAGAAGCGACCGGGCATAGGGGCTCAGGTCGGTATAATGCAGAAAAGCATCTTTTTCAAAACCTACGTCTACAAAAGCGGCATTGAGACCGGGGATGAGTTTTTTGACTTTTCCCAAGTACAGGTCTCCCACGGCGAATCTTGCATCGTTTTTTTCACTATGCAATTCCACCAGCT
>CAMLGR010000131.1 GCA_946479615.1 uncultured Bacteroidota bacterium
ACGGATTAATCCCGAATGATCAAAATAAACATACTCTCCATCACGGATATTATGGTTGAATTTTTCAGGTGATGCCAAAATCAGGTTATCTTCTGCTTCTTCCGCTACCGGTTTTGCTTTTTTCTTTTTCCGGTAATGAAAAAAGATAGTGAGACCGGTAACAGATAGTAATACCGGTACCAGTATCCAGGCAATGATCTGGAAAAACCTGATGAATTCAAATGAAGGACCTACGGTTGCAAACATTTCTCCAATAGATTTGAGTAGAATTGGCGCATGAACAGGTTTGACATAGTTATGAACAACAATTGAATTACTAATCAATGATCAGCTCATCATCATTCTTATTAAGAAATTATCGCCTGGTTCAAAGGCATCGAAGGAGGAACAGATGGGGCGGGAATCGATCTGTCAGGAACATTTATTTGAGTTATTATATTGTGCAATGTGAATAACTAAAACAAATAACAACATCATCAATTCTGATGGGGGAATTCGCAATAATGATACCAAAGCATGAATAACAGGCAGATGCGGATCAATTAATAATCCACATTAGATAATTTTTGCTTTCTTCTTTTCAATTCTTTTTCAATCAGCGCCAATTCTCTTCCTGTTTGTCCTTTGACAGAAGTGTTTTCCTGTGCTCTTCTTATCAGGTAAGGGATCACATCATCGATAGGGCCAAAAGGAAGGTATTTGCTGACACCACAACCTGCATGAGCGAGGTTGAATGTAATATTATCGCTCATACCATACAACTGGCTCCAATGTACATGCGGGTGATCAAGCGGCAACCCTTTTTGTTGCAATAATTCTGTTGCCAGTAAATTACTATGCTCATTATGCGAAGCAACGATCAGCGCTATGCGATCGATATGTTCGATACAAAAAGTAACGCCTGCATTATAATCCTTATCCGTGCTTTCCTTATCAGGTTGTATGGGGGATGGATATCCTTGCTCATTTGCTCTCCTTCTTTCCTTTTCCATATAAGCCCCACGTACCAGTTTAGCCCCCAGTATAAATTTTCTTTCCGCTGCCGCCTGGTATGAATCCTTAAGAAATTGCAGGCGATCATGCCGGTAATGCTGTATGGTATTATAAATTACCGGTCTTTCCTTATTGATAGTATCCATCATCAGGATCGTCAAAGCATCAACCGGGTCCTGTACCCAGGTTTCCTCGGCATCGACCATCACCCCTACTTTTTTAGCGGCAGCTGTCTCACAGATCCGCATCATCCGGTGGCGAACACGGTGCCATTCCTCTTTTTCAGCAGCGGGGAGATCATCGATCGCTTTTAAATATCGTTTCATCAGTGTGCCCTGTCCCTGGTGCATGGCAGCATCGATTTTTTCCAGCAGGCTGAAACGGCTGAACCCTGTTACCTTGATACTCATAAAAGGAATATTCGGTTGCGTCGCCGCATAATTGATTACCCGGATAAATTCTTCTGTAGCATGATCAAATCCCTGCTCGCCATCATCGCCGCCTTCTACGCCATAGTCGAGTATCACTTTTACGTTATACGCTCCCAGGGTTTTGGCCACGATAGCGGTTTGTTCCAGGGTTTCGCCCCCTACAAATTGTGTAAAAATGGTGTTGCGGATAAGACCCTTGACCGGCAGGCCGGCTTTAATGGCCCAGGGAGTGAACCGGGTGCCGAGTTTAACCAGCCAGGCTTTGCCCATGGAAGAAAAAAGGAACCGGGCTTTCTTTAATTGTTGGTCGGACTTGTATTCAAATGCGAATTCCGTGTTATCAAAAGAAATAACAGAGTGTGATGCCATACGTATGAATGTGAATGTGACGCCAAAGATAGGGCTCATTGGCTCAATGCTAAACTATTACCTTTGCCCAAATTTTAAAAATGGAACCTAGAAAATCATCGGGCAGTCTGACGATCATGACCGAACTGGTTTTACCCAATGATACCAATGTATTTGGCAACCTGATGGGTGGCCGGCTGATGTACTGGATGGATATTGCAGCGGCCCTGTCGGCCCAACGGCATTGCAATGCTCCCGTGGTAACAGCTTCGGTGGATAATATTTCTTTCGAAAACCCTATCAAACTCGGTAACGTCGTACATATCGAAGCCAGGGTAACCCGGGCTTTTCATTCATCGATGGAAGTGCATATGCGGGTATGGGGCGAGGACCTGAAAAGCCAGTATAAATATAAAAGCAACGAAGCCTATTACACGTTTGTAGCCTTAAATCCCAATAATAAACCGACACAGGTACCTGCGATCGTTCCGGAAACAGAGGATGAAGCAAGATTGTATGACGGCGCCCTGCGCAGAAGACAGATCCGTTTGATCCTTGGCGGTAAAATGAAACCAGATGATGCGACAGAGCTGAAGGCGTTGTTTATGGGAGAATAAGCAAATCCAATAGTAAGCATCTCATTATTGACCATTGACTATTCGCCCTGATCCGAAGCTTTTTCTTTCACCACCACCAGGTCGGCCACATCGAGCTGCATGGGAAGCAATCCTATTTTGACAACAGCCCGTTTACCCCGCAGTTCCATGACTTCTCCTACCTGGTGATTCCTTTTCATTTTTACTTTATCACCTACTTTGATCTCGCCACCGATTTCTGCAAACCGGGAATCGATCTTTTTCTGCATTTTACTCGCTGCTTTCTGTTCATTCTTTTTGAAGAGCAACGCATGCATTTGTTTGATCACTTTATTTTTATCTTCTTCCTTGCGCCATTCAATCAGCATTTGCTTGAGCTTTCGCTCCATATCTTTTAAATAAGCGATCCTGTCTTCCGACACACGGTTCTGTTCTTTTAATACCTCTACCTGCTGCCGGTGCCGCTCCCTGTCCATGACCTGCTGCATTTCTTTTTTCAGGCGCTCATTATCTTTCACCAACTGCAGCAATTCCTTTTCTTTCTTTTCAAGGTCGCGCAGGTCCTGTTCCGTGCGGTTAAGTAGTTTATCGAGACGGAACTGGTCTTCATCCACCAATGCCCTTGCCCGCGAGATCAATGATTTCTCCAGGCCAATACGTTCCGCTATGGAAAAGGTATAGGAACTACCCGGCTTACCAATGATCAGTTTATATTGTGGTTGCAGGTTTTTTTCATCAAAGGCCATCGCACCGTTCAATATACCCGCGGTTTTCCCTGCCATGACTTTCAGGTTGAGATAGTGCGTGGTAACAATGCCAAAGGCATGCTTTTTTGCAAGTTCCTGTAATATCACTTCTGCAAAAGCTCCACCCAGGTTGGGATCGCTGCCACTGCCTAATTCATCGATAAAGAAAAGTGTTTTACCATTCGCATTCTCCATGAAATGTTTCATGTGCAGCAAATGACTGCTGTAGGTACTCAATTCAAACTCGATACTCTGTGTATCGCCGATATGGATCATCAGTTGCTTGAAAATGCCAAACTCCGAAGAGGGATGCACCGGCACCAGCAAACCACTTTGCACCATCATCTGCAACAGGCCGACTGTTTTAAGTGTAACCGTTTTACCACCGGCATTGGGTCCGCTGATCACCAGTATGCGTTTGGCCTCATCCAGTGTGATCGTTACAGGAATAGTTGGCTTGCCACTTCTTTGATTATACAGATACAATAAAGGATGATAGGCCTGCACCAGGTGCACATGCGCTTTATCCGTAACCAATGGATATTCTCCTTTTATATCATTGGCAAATTTTGCCTTGGCGCGTATAAAATCATATTCACCTAAAATAGTATGGTAAATCGTAAGAAGCGGTGCATAGGAAGATAACCTGGCTGTCAGTTCGCGCAGAATGCGGTACACTTCTTTACGTTCATCATTTTCCAGTTCGTGTACCTGGTTATTCAGTTCTATCGTTTCTTCCGGTTCTACAAACGCTGTTTTACGGCTATCGCTTTCTCCATGAAGAATTCCTTTCACCGTCCTTTTCTGTTCGGCAAACACAGCAACCACCTTTCTGCCATTCATAAAACTTTCTTCGATCTCGGCGAGATAGCCCTGCTTGTTTAAACGGCTCACGATTTTTTCAAACAGCTTACGCAATTCATTCCTCTTGCGGTAAAGGCTCATCCGGATATTCTTCAGGTCATCGGAGGCATTGTCTTTTACCTGGCCATAATCGTCGAGCACTTCATCGATCATGCCGATGATCGCTTTTTCGTAATAAGTATCGCGGATCACCGATGCCAATGCACCATACGCCGTTCTTCGCTCGGCATCGAACCAGCGGAATACTTTTTCTATGCTATCGGCCAGTTTCCGTACCTGCAGCAATTCTTCGCCGCTAAGCACCGCACCGGGAATTCCCAGTAATTTTAACTCTTTGGAAAGATTCGCGGCAAAGTCGTTCGGAAAATAGATGCTGTTGGATAGTAACTGGCGGTATTCATGGCTTTGTTTCAGTTCCGTATCGATATAATCCTTGCGGGTATGGATGCGCAGGTTCAGGGCCTTTTGCCGTGCATATTCAGTTTGGCAGAAAGCAGCCAGCAAGGTTTTTACCTTGTCGAACTCGAGTTGTAAATAAGCTGATTCCGGGTAAAGTTTCATAACATCGCGCCAACAGGCGGCTTGCAAAGGTACAGGAACGCAGTTTGTTAAATCCATTGAACTTTAAAACCGGCCCCTTGTTATAATCGTAACTACCGCTGTTAACAAATCTGCAAAAAATATTCCGTATCGGGCAACTTACACAAATAAAATAACCGATAGTTTAAACTTGCATATAATTTACGATAACAAAATTTAAATATAACAGCATGAAAGCGTTTCTTGCCTTTACCTTCATAGCCGCGACCTCTTTGTTTTCCTGCGCACAGAAATCACCAACGGCTACCAAAATGACAAAAGACAATAAAACAGATATGAGCAACACGACAACAAACGGTACTGAAGTGGCAACATTCGCCAATGGTTGCTTCTGGTGTACCGAGGCTATTTTTGATGAGCTGGACGGCGTGGTCAGCGCTGTATCCGGCTATAGTGGCGGGCATACGGAAAACCCGGATTACAAACAGGTTTGTACCGGCCAAACCGGGTATGCCGAATGCCTGCAGATCACCTATGATCCCAAAAAGATCAGTTTTGACGAATTATTGGCTGTTTTCTGGGAAACCCATGATCCAACTACCCTGAACAGGCAGGGCGCTGATGAGGGCACACAATACCGCAGCGCGATATTTTATCATAACCAGGAACAAAAAGAGAAGGCAGAAAAATATAAAGCAGAACTCAATAAAAGCGGGGCTTTCAGTAATCCTATTGTGACCGAAATCACTCCTTTTTCAAAATTCTATCCGGCCGAAGATTATCACCAGCAATATTTCGAGAACAATGAAGGCAACAATCCTTATTGCCGCATCGTGATAAGGCCAAAGGTGGACAAGTTCAGGAAGGTGTTTAAGGATAAGTTAAAACACTGATAGGTATTCTGGAATTGGGAAAAGCCTTTCAACTAAAGCCAATTTCCCAATTCCAAAATACTTTTTTACTGAATAACAATTTTATTGGTAAATCTCTCTCCTCCCGTATTCGCTACTACCAAATAATTTCCTTTTAAAGAACTATTCAGATCGTTTACGGTGATGCTGTTGGCACCGGCATTCAGCGATAATGTTTTCTTATATACTACGCGACCGGAATAATCAACAAGCTGTACTGAACCTTCCTGTTTTCTTTCCGATGGTACGTTCAGGGTAAACTGTTGTGAAGTAACGATTGACGGGTATACTTTTACTTCATTACCGGATGCGCCTGCTTTCTGGAAAGAAAGGACGTTGCTGTATTTTACCTGGCCTTCAGGACCTGTTAATTTAACACGGTATAAAGAACGGCCGCTGCTATGAAGAATATCGGTATAAGAATAATCAGTTGCATTTTTCTTATTAAATCCTTCTACTGTTTCAAAACGATTATCATCTCCTGCTTTTTCAAGTGTGCAATTGTATGCATTCTCTGGTGAAGATATCGACCAGTTCAGGTTTACCGCAGTACCGCTCATGTTTCCTTCAAAGTTGAGGATCTTTGAAGCTGCCAATACAGTATTGGGGTAATTAAAACTTTTAAAATAAAGACTGGTATAACGTTTCGCAGTAGAAGTGTTCAAAAGATTATTAACTCCGGTTCTCCAGGTAAATGTAGATACACTGCCGTTTTTTACCGTGTACATTACATCCAGTGCTGAAGTATCTACCGATGCACCGAAAAGGATACCAGTAATATTTGCTGCACGAAAACCTGTGCCGATCGGGGTGATTAATATTTGTGTACTCAATGTATTAAAATCGTATACACCTCCGCCCATATCGATCTGGTTATATTCATACAATACACCTGAACGACTAAGATCGCCATCGATATCCAGTGCACTGGCTTTGATCTCTGTCTGACTAACACGTACACTGGTACCCGATTTCACAAAACTGATCTGGAACTCAACATATCCATCTCTCCCGCCGGGAACATTGATCTCCGGCTGAAACGCTTCATCATAACCATCTGCGGTTCTGTCCAGGTTTTGAATACTGGCACCACCTGTAATGGCTTTGATTTTGATGAATGCATCAGTACCTGTTCTGACATTGCTGAAGTGATATACAGCGCCGACTGTTTTATCGACACCGGAATCCAGTCTTGCATTCTTGAAGACATAATCAGGTCTTGCCTGGGAGAAAGAAGAAACAACCGGAAGGGTAAGAAGCAGGATAAAAAGAAATTTCATCACAGGCTCCTGGAATAACGCTTTCATTGGAACGATTTAGGGTTACGAAATTTTACGGATGGTTTCTTCAGGATTCTGGATCGTCTCAACAGGTGTTTTTACTACTATTCCTGTCGCTTTATTACGAGAACAAACATAATATCCTACTTTGAATTTTGCAAGGGTTTTCCCGGATAGAAAATTTATCTGCCTACTAAATTCGCTAGTGATCAGGAGATTATAGAAGAAAAAAAATTTAAGGTGTTTTTTACGATATCGTAACACTACGATTTTAATATATCCGCTTGTATTTGCATACAACAAATTCGTAATCAGTAATGAATGCTACGGGATAGTAAAATCACGGAGGATTTGGTGATAGGTTTTAAGTGTTAAATGTTAGGTGTTAAGTTTTAGATGTGAAGAGCTAAACGATAAAACCCTTCATTACACTTTATATACATAACCTAAAACTTAACACTTAACCCCTGACACTTCACATCTAAAACTTAACCCCCATCCTCACTCTGCGCAGTTCGAGCAGGTTGAGTGCATTGGGATCAAAGCCAACAATACCAGGTTGTACCAGGTGAATGACTTTATCATACCATAAGGGAACTACCGGTGCATCATCGATCACTAATTGATCGGCCTGCCGGTAAAGGGAATAACGAATGGAATCGTTTTGTTCCAGCAATGCTTTTTCGAATAAAGCATCGAAGCGGGGATTACTATAGCGTGTATAATTAGGAGGTGCAGGATTTTTTGAATAAAAAACAGATAAATAATTTTCAGCATCAGGATAATCTGCGATCCAGCTTCCACGGAAAAATAAAGCCCTTGAGTTGGACGTCATTTCCAGTAATAAATATTTCTGCACGGTTTCGGTTTGTACCGGTATGCCTGTTTCTCCCAATTGCCTGGCGATAAAATCAGCCATGTCTGCATACACCGCGATTGTCAATAACTTAATTACCGGTAATCCTTTTCCATCCGGGAAACCGGCTTCTGCCAGCAGTTGCCTGCTTTTAACCGGATCATAAGTATATCCTTTTACGATCGAAGAATCGAAAGAAGGTAATCCTGCCGGTACAAATCCTGATTCGGCAGCTGCACTTAATGAATTGCGGAGATACAGGATCATCTTGCGGCGATCAAATCCATAATTGATCGCCTGTCTTATTTTTTTGATCCGTAACGGGGAGTTTTTAACCAATGGATTGGTTGTATCCACGAGGATACCAAAATATTCCGTGTTGAGATAGGGATTGATCTGCAATTGTACTTTGTTTTTCCAGCCCTCTCTCAAAGCTCCCCGTTTGGTCAGTAATTCATCTTTAAAAGAAGGATCGATATCATTGATAAAATCCAGTTTATGCTGACGGAATAACAAGAACTCCGTAGCCTTGCTGTCATAAAAAGTCACTTTGATACCATCGAGATAGGGCAGGCGGTTACCTGTTTCATCTTTTTCAAAATAATGATCATTCCTTTTCAATACCAGCGCCTGTCCTTCTTCCCAGGCCAGGAAACGGAAAGGCCCTGTACCGACAGGGTGGCGGCGAAAATCGGGGCCATATTTCTTTACCGCTTCCGGCGCTACTATGGAGCAATATTGCATGGATAAGATACCCAGTACCGGGTGATAAGGTTTTAGCAGGGTAAGCCGGAAAGTCGTATCATCGATCGCAGTAAACGGATGGACCGGATCGACCTTGCCATTGAAGATCCAGGCGCCCGAACTGGCCACCTGTTTATCCAGTATCCGGGAAAAACTAAACACCACATCGGCAGCAGTCATTTTTTTTCCTTTTCCACCAGGAAAAGCTGCATCGTCATGGAAGAAAACATCGTCCCTTAAATGAAAAGTATACGAAAGCCTGTCTTCCGACACATCCCAGCTTTTGGCCAGCGAAGGAACGATATGCAGGCTGTCATCCACCTGCAAGAGGGTATTGAACAACTGGTGGGCCGGCCACATGGTGGACTGGTTCTTGGCAAAAGCAGGGTCGAGGGAAGCGATACCGGTAAATTCATTATAATGAAAGATATTGCGCTCTGTATTATTTTCACCCAGGCAACCCAGCAGTACCCAGGTGCAACAGGCGATGATCCAGCGGGCATATCTTTCTTTAACAGGCATAATTCGCATTTACGATTAAATTTACATTCAAATTCAATCAATGGACAAATACTTCTCTAAAATAACAGTCGCTCTTCTCCTCGTATTGAGCGCCGGTTATTGTTCGGCACAATATACTCACCAGGATACCTTGCGTGGCAGTGTAGGCGCGGGCCGGTCATGGTGGAATATCACACAATACAATATCAGCGTCGTTGTAGATATCGATAAAAAATATATCAGTGGCACTAATACCATCACATTCGATGTGGTGCAACCGGGACAGAATAAAGTGATGCAGATCGATCTGCAAAAACCGATGGAGATCGAAAAGATTGAAGATGTCAATAATAAACTCCGTGTGCTCCCTTTCAAAAGAGAAGGCAATGTGTATTGGGTGGATTTCGGACAAACCAATTTTGAAGCTGGTCCGGATCAAAAGCCACAGGTTATCATCATTCATTTTAAAGGTAATCCCCGCCAGGCTGTACGCGCTCCCTGGGATGGCGGCTGGGTATGGACACATGATGCCAATGCAAGACCCTGGGCCACGGTGGCCTGCCAGGGATTGGGCGCCAGCGTATGGTATCCCTGTAAAGATTACCAGGGCGACGAGCCGGATAATGGCGCAAAGCTTAATATCACTGTAGCCGATTCATTGGTGGCTGTAGGCAATGGCCGTTTGAAAAATAAAATATCCAATCATAACGGCACCACCACCTGGCAATGGGAAGTCACCAACCCGATCAATAATTATGATATCGTTCCCTATATCGGTTACTATGTCAACTGGTCGGAAAAATTTGCCGGTGAAAAAGGCGATCTCGATTGCAGCTACTGGGTACTTGATTATGACCTGGAAAAAGCCAAACAGCAATTCGGACGCGATGTAAAACCCATGCTGAGTTGTTTTGAACAATGGTTTGGCCCCTACCCGTTTTATGAAGACGGATATAAACTCGTAGAAGCGCCACACCTGGGTATGGAACACCAGAGCGCCGTAGCCTATGGCAATAAATTCAAAAATGGTTATCTCGGCATGGACCTGTCAGGTACCGGCCAGGGTTTGAAATGGGATTATATCATTGTCCATGAAAGCGGTCATGAATGGTTTGGCAACAGCATTACATCCAACGATATTGCCGATATGTGGGTGCATGAAGGCATTACCGATTATTCTGAAACATTATTTACCGAATGCCGGTCGGGTAAAAAAGCAGCGGAAGAATATGTACAGGGGCAACGCAAAGGCATTCAGAATACAAGTACCATCATCGGTGTGTATGGTGTAAACAAGGAAGGCAGCGGCGATATGTATCCCAAAGGCGCCAATATGCTGCACACGATCCGGCAGATCATTGATGATGATGCTAAATTCAAAGAGATACTAAGAGGATTGAGCAAAGAATTTTATCATAAAACAGTTACCACCGCGCAGATCGAGAATTATATCAGTGAAAAATCAGGCAAGGACCTTTCCAAAGTATTTGATCAGTACCTGCGTACGACCAATATCCCCGTACTGGAATATAAATCTGCAGGCAAAGACATTTCTTATCGCTGGACCGATGTGGTGGCTGGTTTTAATATGCCGGTGAAATTAAAGAATGGCGAATGGCTTTATCCCACTACCGAATGGAAAACGATAGCCGAAAAAAAGACAGGCAAAGAGTCAGAGCCTGATCCTAATTTTTATATTCAAACCCGGAAATCATAATTCGTTCAGATAACAACTGCTCATGTCGGAGATTATCAACCGTATATTAATAGGGGTGACCGTTTGCATACTGATCTTTTCCATCAACAGGGATATAGAACTGGAAAAACAATATACCGGTGATCTGCGGAACCGCATCGTTGGTGCACGGCTGCAGAAGGATGGACAGCTCCCCTATTTTTATAAATGGCGTACCGGTGATGGATTGCGGTATTATGATCCACAGAACTTTGATTCCTTACAGGTTTCCAATATCACTGCTTCACCTTTTACACACCAACTGCTCTACCCGATTGCGGATATGCCGCAACGTTCTGTATCGCGTGTATGGCTGATCATTGAATATGTATTACTGTTACTGACTGCTATACTGGGCTTTTCACTGGCCCGTAACAATCCGCAAAGATGGGCAGTAAGTATTGTCACAGGCATCTTTCTTCTTACTGCTGGCTGGAAGGGCCATATAGCAGCAGGACAATATTATATCCTGGTACCGGCTCTCTGCATGTTGTTTTTTTATTTTATCTATAGCTGGAAATTATCTCTTCATTTCATAGCAGGGATAATTGCAGCTTCACTGGTATTGATCAGGCCCACGCTTGTCTTATTCCTTCTACCCTTATTACCTGTCTTCTTCTCCTGGCCATTGCGAAACCGCTTGTTTTTTGTATCAGCCGCCTTGCTTCCTGTACTTTTTGCTATTGGCAGCTCTCATAAACTGGCGTTATGGAATGATTACCGGGACGCATTGCATGAGCAGGTAAAATCCCATCAGCAACAACATCCGCTTACCAACCCGGCAAATGCTGTTGATCCCCATTTTCAAAACTGGGAAGGCTGGTCTGTCGCACAAATAAAAATTGATGCAACCCGGCACCCTTTTTATTTTGAATCGGAACATGGAAATCTTTTTGTGATCGTGAAACAGGCCGGTATCCGGTTGCCGGTATGGTCGCTGTTTATCCTGCCCTTCCTGCTACTCCTGCTGATTGGCTTGTTCTTTTATAAAACGAAAATCAATGTCCTGATCCCCTCGCCGGTGCCATTGGCTATCCTGGGCGCCTGCCTGTATATGCTTATGGATATCTGTTCTCCTTTCTACCGGTTCCAGTATAATTCAGTGCAATGGTTCTTTCCACTTTTATTGGCCGCCGCATTTTATAAAAAACAGTTCATGCCTGTATATATACTGGTAGTAACAGGATTACTTTTGAACATTATTGAAATAAAAGCCATCGGGTTTGAACATACGATCGGCGAGCTGCTGGTATTATCAGGATTGCTTGTTCTCGCTTTCCGGTCGATCATCACTAAAATAAAAGCAGTTGCCTGATACTGAATTTATAATTTCACGTTACATTTAACCCATGAGCAAAATCAGGCAGCAAAGCATTCTTTCTTCTCTTGTCATCTATCTGGGTTTTGGCGTAGGATTGCTCAATACTTACTTTTTCACCAAAAACGGGCTTTTTACTTCCGATCAATACGGCCTGACCAGCGTTTTTGTCGCTATTTCCACGCTGATGATGGCTTTTGCCGGCTTGTCCATGCCTACCTATGTTTTTAAATTCTATCATTATTATAACGATCACCTGCCGGTACGAAAAAATGATATGCTGACCTGGGGATTGCTGATCAGCAGTATCGGTTTTATATTGGTGATGATAGCGGGACTGGTCTTTAAGAATCTCGTCATCCGGAAATTCGGAGAGCACTCACCACAATTACTGACTTATTATTACTGGATATTCCCGCTCGGATTTGGCCTGACCATTTATACCGTACTGGAAGCTTATGCCTGGAACCTGGGCAAAGCGGTACTGACCAGTTTCCTGAAAGAGGTGCAATGGAGACTGCTGACAACGGTGCTGATTGTGCTGTTCATCGTTGGTGTCATCAGGGACTTTGACATTTTTATCAAATTATACGCATTCACATTTTTAGCGATTGCGGTGACCCTTTTTTTATACCTGGTACTGACCAAGCGGGTTCATTTCACCTTTAACGTAAGTAAAGTAAGCCGTCGCTATTTTAAAAAGATACTTTCTCTTTGCCTGTTTGTTTATCTCGCTACGATTATCAATACACTGGCGCAGGTGTTTGATTCGATCGTGATCGCTTCGGTACTCGAAGATGGAATGACCAAGGCGGGAATCTTTGCCCTGGCACAGATCTGTACCAATGTTATCCAGGCGCCGCAACGGGGTATTGTCGCTTCTTCCATTTCCCATTTATCAAGAGCCTGGAAAGACAAGAACATAGCGCTGTTGCAGAAGATCTACCAGCGTTCTTCTGTCAATCAGCTCATCTTTGCCACAGGACTATTTATGCTGATCGCACTTAACTATACCGATGCGATTAAGACTTTAGGATTAAAAAACGATTACCTGTTGGGATTTAATGCATTTATTGTATTAGGTCTGACGCGGATCATCGACATGGGTACCGGTTTAAATGCCCAGATCATTGCCACTTCCAATTTCTGGCGGTTTGAACTGACCAGCGGGATTGTATTGCTGGCGCTTACACTTCCTCTTACATTGATCATGACGCGCCAGTATGATATACTCGGTCCTGCTATTGCCAGTTTGATTTCCATTACTGTGTTTAATGTGATCCGGCTTATATTTCTATGGTATAAATTCAGGCTCTTTCCTTTTACCCTGCAATCGCTTTATATCGTATTGGTAGGCGCTGCGGCGGGCATTGCCTGTTATTACGCTTTTTATACAATGAGCGGATTACCAGCTATCCTGCTCAGGTGTTTTGTATTCAGCATACTATTCCTGGGCACGGTAACATACTTTAAAATGTCACCCGACATTCAACCGGTGCTGCAGTCCTTTTTTAAAAGATTAGGTATAGGAAAAGATAAATAGGGATTTATGCAATGGAATACGGATTCCACAGATAAAAAAATCCATTCCCTCTTAATCCACATTTCATCCCTCCATCCGTCCCATCCGTGCTCTATATCATTAACCAACAAGTATAGACAATGACACTCACCTATCATTCACAATAATC
>CAMLGR010000132.1 GCA_946479615.1 uncultured Bacteroidota bacterium
ATGAAATGAATGCATCGTATGATGCCGGCGCTATCCTGCTCGAACAGGCATTGCCGATCGGCACCAATATCAATTTTGGAATTTTTTATACGCAACTGGCTTATGTGGGTTTGCAGCTTACCACCACGCTGATCAATAACCTGCAGGCTGCCACTTTGCAAAGAAAGGAACAGGATGCAGGTAAAGCAAACTGGTACAGTCATCCCAAACCTTCCGATCTGTTTATCAACTGGCAGACGATGGAAGCAGAAGAAATTACGGCACTGGTAAAAGCCTGCAATCCCTGGAATAAGGGAGCAGGCACCCGTTGGAAGGGATGGACATTCGGGATCACGTATGCATCAGTTACCACAACGGCTGAAAAATTCAACCCGGGTACGATCGTTTCGATCGATCCCGGTGCCGGTTTTACCATTGCCAGCAAAGACGGCAAAGCTGTGGTGGCGGAAGTAGTGTATTGTGAAGAAGGATTTTACCCGGGCTATTGTTTAAGTGCCTTCGGATTGCAGAAACATGATCAGCTTTCATAAAGCAGACAACGGATTTTTTATATAAACCTTAATCTCAAATCATGAAATCAACTTTATCCTTTCGAATTTATCGGCTGGCAGGATTAGCTTTTGCATTTTTAGTATCGTTATCAGTATCCGCACAGGTATGGTCGTTCAGGACTGGCTTTGGCCAGTCAGGCGCCACGAATGGCTTGTCTGATGTTGGCCGTGCTGTGTGTACCGATGCAGCAGGTAATGTTTATATAACAGGAAAAATAAGTGATGACCTTGTTGGTAATACGGTAAGCTTTGGGGGAACGGCATTAGTAAGTGCCGGTGATGATGATGGTTTTGTAGCCAAATTCAATGCAGCGGGCGTACATCAATGGTCAATCCGGTTTGGCGGTGTCAGTTTTACCGATATCGGGTACGGTATCGCTACCGATGGAACTTCAGTATATGTAGTAGGCGCTGTTAATGGTGCGATGACAGTAGGTACCTCGCCTACCAGTTATCCGGCAGCAGGTGGAGGTATTGACGGCGTGGTTCTCAAACTGGATGCAGGTACAGGCGCCACCAACTGGGTAACAAGATTTGGAGGCGCCAATGTAGATGAGGGACAAGCGATTTGCCTGGACCCTGCAGGTAATGTTTATATCTCCGGTGTTTTCAGAACACGCACCACCAACGCAACAGCAACTTTTGGTTCTTTCACGCGCACCGTGCAGGGAAATAATGCTGCCTACACATCCGATATGTTTGTAGCGCAACTGAATGCTGCAGGCACTTTTCAATGGGTGAGTACAGGAGGTATTGCCGGCGGTAATGATAATATCAGCGGCAGCGGTATCTGTTATGTGCCTTCTTTATCAGAAGTCGTGGTAACAGGTTCTTTCCGCTGGGCAGCTACAGGTACAACAACGGCTACTTATGGCAGCGTTGTACTGACCAATTCCAGCGCCAGTGTAAATGAAGATTTTTGTCTGCTGGAAGTAGCGGCATCCACAGGTGCGTTTGTAACCGGCTCCAGCGCCGGCGCAGCCAATGGAAATGAATCTGGTTTCGGTATAACGTATGACCCCAGCACAGGAGATGTATTCTTTGCCGGATCGTTTTCCGGCAGCAGTGTTACTTTTCCCGGGCTTGGCGCCATCACCAATCCATCATCTACCCGTGATAATGTCATGTATGGAAGATACAATCCCACCACTGATGCTTATATCTGGGTAAGAGATGCTGATAATGGTATTACAGGTACGGCTGCCGATGCAGCCAGGGCTATCACTTCCAATGGGGGTGGTGGAATTATCATCACAGGTAATTTCAGGAATACGTTAACTTTCGCTGGTGGCATCAGCGTTTCAGCTTCCGGAGGTTTGTCGGATATATTCGTGGCAAGGGTCAATGCAGCTACCGGAGCTACAGAAGCTGTTAACCAAAGTTCAGGTAACAGTGCTACGGCAGATGATATCGGGTATGGGATTGCTTATTCTCAGTTCGACGGAAAATTATGGATGACCGGGCAATATGCATCCACGCTTACATTAGCTCCCCTGCCTGGTTTGGCTTCAGCAGGCAATAAGGAAGATATCCTGTTTGCTGCTTTAACGGATGCGCCAGGCATCACCACACAACCTGCAGCAGTAACAGCCTGCCTTGGATTGCCTGCTACATTTACCGTAGTCGCTAGCGGAGCTCCGACACTTACATACTCCTGGCAGGAAGCGACCAACAGTACATTCACAACAGGTCTTACTACGTTAGGCAATACAGGTGTATACAGTGGAACTGGTACCGCTACATTAACCATTTCCGATAACACCGGTCTTAATGGGAGATATTATCGTGTGATTGTTTCCAATGGCGCTGGTTCTGTTACCAGCAATGGCGCTTTACTGACGGTGACAGCGCCAACCATGGCAACAGGTCATACGACGATCACGCATGCAGTCAATACGCAGAATAATTACTACTATGGAGCCGGCTGCGCTATCATTGACAGGGTAATACCATTGGCCGGAACGCCGATCAGCGGTAACGTAACGACAGATGTATGGGTAGAAAGCTCTGTATTGACTTTCAATGGTACTCCGTATGTACAAAGACATTACCAGATCACGCCAACGGCAGGATCAACAGCAACCGTAACACTTTACTTTACACAGGCCGAGTTTGATAATTTCAATGCAGCGCCGGGTAGTGTACTCGATCTGCCGGCCAATGCCGCAGATGCTGCGGGTAAGGCGAATCTCCGTATCAGCAAATTCAATGGCAGTAGCAGTAACGGAACAGGGTTACCAGCTACCTATACAGGTGCCGGAAGCCTGATCGATCCATCAGATGCGAATATTATATACAACGCAGCCCTCAGCCGTTGGGAAGTAACATTCGATGTAAGTGGATTCAGTGGCTTCTTTGTACAGACATCCTTATCTGTATTGCCGGTGAACCTGCTTTCATTCTCTGCATTACTGGTTAATAATGATGTTCAGGTGAAATGGCAAACCGCCAGCGAAACACAAAACGATCATTTTGAAGTGGAAAGAAGCATCGATGGAAGCAATTTCACAAGCATTGGTCAGCGTCCGGGTAATAACGGAACTACGGTGAGCGATTATGATCTGACCGATGTGGGTGTAAATGCGCTCAATTCAGGCCGCCTGTACTATCGGCTGAAGATCGTGAGCCAGTCAGGAAAAGTGGAATACAGTAAAGTGGTGATCATTTCACTGGATAGTAAAGGAGTGTTTGTAACAGGCATTATGCCGAATCCGTTCGTCAGTGAGCTTAATATCGGTATCAACGCACCACGGAATGGTAAAATGAAAATGACCGTAGTGGATATGGCTGGCAGGGTATTGGTCAGCCAGTTTACAGAGATCAAAAAAGGATTCAGTACACAATCTGTCAGGGACCTTGAAAAACTCAGTCACGGGGTGTATACGCTCCTGGTAGATTTTGAAGGTACTGTCAGCACACATAAAATAGTTAAATAGCAACCCAACCAACCACTGCCTGCAGATAACAGGCAGTGGTTCTTTAATCATTTAAAATTCGTTTCTATGCAACGTCGTTCTTTTTTATATAATTCAGGAATACTTATTCCGGCTGCATTATTGATTAAACCTTCCGGTTGGTTGTCAGCTGAAAAAACAAAAGTTGATTTATTTCTTATAACAGATGCATCATCGGGTCATACCGAAAAAATAAGCGGTATCGTTCGTTCCGTTGCCGGCAATTACTGCGAGGTTAATGCCGACAGGATCAAAGAGATCAGTTATAGTAAAAAAGGGTTCTCCGTTTCCACTCATGATGGAAAAACGTATCATTCTGCCAAGATCGTTTTTCATTCACCCTATAAGATCGATCCCGATAGTAAAACGGTATATGTCAGCACAAGCGATGAAGACATTTCCGTACATTATAATTCCGGCAGCAATAAATCGGTCGTGCGTCCTGAATTCTGGGCACAGCATCCTGATAAGATCGATAAAGCCAGTATGCAGGGATTTGCCAAAAGGAAAAGACATGGATTCATGTGTATTTCTTAAACCCTTTGGAAGGGCAAAGCTGGATCTGTATGGCTGCGCCAACCTGTTCATTTATCAAACCACTTTAATATACATAAAGCGTGAGCCAGCAATTCATCCAGATACCGGCATTATTAAAATCCGAAGAACTCTCCATCATCCAATCATTAGTGGAAAAAGCCACTTTTGTCGATGGCAAGATCACAGCCAGCCTGGCTGCCAAAAATGTAAAGAATAATTTACAGGTCGATGCGACACATGATACGGCTTCGAAAGTGCAGACGATATTATCCAAAGCCTTAGGTGAGAGCCCGCTTTTCCAGGCAGCCGCTATGCCGCAGAAACTCTATCCTTCTATTATCAGTAAATATAGTCCCAGCCGGTATTATGGCTGGCATGTAGACAGTCCCATAATGGGTGATCCTGCTATCAGGACCGATCTCGCCATGACTATTTTTCTCAGCGATCCTGCTTCCTACACCGGTGGCGAATTGATGCTGCAAACGAATGCCGGTGTTGTCAGTTTCAAGCCATCGAAAGGAGATGCTGTTTTGTATCCCTGCCAGTACCTGCATTGTGTCAACGAAGTAAAAAGCGGCGAACGGCTGGCGATTGTAACATGGATACAAAGCAAAGTAAAATCACCGGAGAGAAGACAAATTCTATTCGACCTGGGACAGGTACATGCTTTGCTCAATGAACGGGATATGAATGCTCCTGAAACCATCCTGCTTATGCAATCGTATAGTAATTTGTTCAGGGTGTGGGCGGAATTTTAGGTTTTAGGTGTTAAGTGTTGGATGTTGGGTGATATGATAAGTTTTAGAATGCTGAGAGTTGAGAATGTTTAAACAGGGATGGGCTGAGAGTAGCTTTTTACCACATAGGCACATAGGTTGTCTATGTAGCAGAAAACCTATGGTTGATTATATACATGCAGATTGATGCTAAATATAAAATAGTAACACACCTGATACTTAAAATTTAACACCTAAAACCTTGCTTCAAAACTGGTTGCCATATAAAATCTTTGAATTGGAGGGAAGCGCGTATTGCCGGTGGTTGCAGGTGGACGAAAGGAATTTTAAAGAACCTTTTTTTGAAGAGACGATTTCCCGTTACAGGCCAACGCCGGTCAATTCCAATTACAGGCGTTGTACCAGCAGCCTGGATATTCTTCCTGAATGGTCATTGCAGATCGATAGCATTCCACCCACTGCTTTTATCTTTCATGTGTCGAGATGTGGTTCTACACTCGCTTCGCAATTACTATCATTATCTGATGAAAATATTGTGTTATCAGAAGTGCCTTTCTTCGATGAAATTGCCAGGACTTATAATACTGATGAATTATTAAAGGCATCGATCCGTTTTTATGGAATGAAACGGAACAGTCGTCAATCCCGCGTATTTATCAAGACAGATAGCTGGCATATATTTTATTATGAACAGATCAGGAGATTATACCCGGGTATCCCTTTTATTTTATTATACCGCAACCCGGTAGAAGTGATCCATTCCCAACAGAAAATAAGAGGGATGCAGGCTGTACCCGGACTGATCGATCCGGCACTGTTTGGATTTACCAGCGAAGAAGTTACTGCAATGGGGCTGGATGAATACATGGCCAAAGTACTGGAAAGATATTTTGAATCTTTTCTGGCCATCTCGAAGCAGGACCCGCAGGCAATACTGGTCAATTATAAAGAAGGAGGTATGAGTATGATTGAGAAAATAGCACAGGCTACGGGAATGCCAATCCAGGAAGAGGAGTGGAGACGCATGGATGAAAGAGCAGGCTATCATGCAAAATATCCCGGGCAGTTATTTGAAAAGGACAGGGCAGGGATGGAAGTGCCGGCCTATTGTAAAAATGCAATGAAATTATACAAGCAACTGGAGGAGGCAAGAATGGCTGTTACTGCCATTGCCGGAGAATAAAAGAATATAATTTACCCGCCGATTCTTCGATGGTCTCGCTGCTGGTATCGATGACCAGGTCAGGATGTAATGGTTCTTCATACACATCATTGATACCGGTCAGGTTAAATAATTTGCCAGGGTCATTATCCGGTAAAAAAGCCCTTTTATAAAGCCCCTTTGTATCTCTTTGTAATAAAACCGCTACCGGGCATTGGATCCACACCGTTCTTGCCTGGTATTTCTCTTTTAATTCGTCGCGTATTATTTCAAACGGGTTGATAGCGGCAATGATCGTAATATCGCTGCCACTTTCCGAAGCCGCTTTTCCCAATCTTCTTATATTTTCATGGCGGTCTTCCCGGGAAAATCCCAGGTCGCGGCATAATGTTTTCCTGTATACATCGCCGTCGAATATTTCGATACTGCCGGGTTTATTTTCATGCAAGGTCTTTACCATTTCCGCCAGTGTGCTCTTGCCTGCTCCTGAAAGCCCGGTGAACTGGATCATCATGTTATAAATGTAAAACTTCGCTTTGGGAATCAATGCACGTATCGGTTATTTCTCCTGATAAATAATACTTTGGTAAAAACAGGGTAAACAGTAGATTTGTAACTTGTCATAAATACAATTGCCATGTCAAAACAAATTATTGCATCAATCTTTTCTGTTTTTCTTTCTTTCAGTGTGATCAGTCTCGCTGCACAAATCCAGCCATTATCCAAAAAAGAGGCGCATAAATGGTTTGAAAAAAAGGAATGGTTGAACGGCGCTCAATTGACCCCTCATAAATCGATAGACGAACAGGAATTTGCCCGCCAGTACCAGCTCAATAAAAAATACTGGGACGAAGCATTTACTTTTTTAAAGGAACACGACCTGTCAACCCTCGCCAAAGGAAAACACCCGATCGATGGTGATAATGTATATGCTTCCGTTACGGAAGATCCGACCAAGGATTTTGATAAAACCACCTGGGAATCGCATCGTAAATACATCGATCTGCAATGTGTTATTACTGGTGAAGAGAAGATGGGTGTTTACCCGGTAGCGAAATCTACGGTGACAAAGGAATATGATGATAAGAAAGATGTAGCTAATTATACAGCGAAAGGAAAATTCTATACAGCTTCAGGGGGTACTTTCTTTATCTTTTTCCCTCAAAGTGCGCATCGTCCCAATATCACACCTGGTGGTAATAAGGTCGAAAAAAAGATCGTTATCAAGATCAGGGTAGCTGAATAAATAACAATGCCGGCGAATACCGGCACTGCAAGGTAGGGATTAACAAATCTCTGCGAAACTCTGTGTCTTCTCTGTGATCCTCCGTGGTATATGCCCTGTAGAAGAGTTTCTAATCATAAGTTCTGAATACTTTAATCTGATATCTCACTTCTGGAATTATACGAAGAGGGCCACAGAGAATACACAGAATTTCACAGAGGATTAATGAGATAATTTCTTTCTCCATTCGATCTGCTGTAATTTCTTCTTCACATTTACGATATCCTGGCAAATTCTCCGGATCTCGGCCGGGTGATCTATTATATTGAGTTGATCCAGCATATATTCCAACTGGCGGCGTTTACTGATATAAAAGGCAGCAGGCAGATCGTTTTTGGAATTACCTGTCAGCACTGTTTCTTCTGCGGTAATGTCAGTTATTTTCATGATGCGTTACGTATTAGCTATTGTCTGCGTATTGTCATGTATGGATAAAAAGAAAGCCGGATAGTCCGAAAGGAATAAACAACTGTATTATTTGACGTTGTGCGGTATTGAGAGGGAAACGTGAACAGGTGTTTTTTTTATGCTTTCTTTTTTTCATTATATTGCTCCTGAACACTTATCCGATGGGTAACTTTAAAGCGCTGATTAGTAATACCGACGAACAGATAATAGAAAATCTTCGCCAGGATGGTGCTTCCAAACAAAGAAGCGAGGAACAATTATTTTCCACCTACACATATTTTATCAGGGAAGGGATGAATAAATATAACATCTCGGAAGAAGAGGCATTCGATGCCTATTCCGATAGTATCCTTTCCGCCATAGACGACCTCAAAAAAGGCTCCTTTGAGCGTCGTTCCTCGCTTAAAACATGGCTCTACCAGATTTTTTTCAATAAATGTGTTGACCTTTTGCGTAAAAAATCGACCAATAAGAACAGTGTTCACCAAACCACCTCCATTTCAGAGATGCTGTTCCAGTTAAGCGATGATAGCCGTTCCATTGTACAACGGCTCACTGACAAAGCAGATTGGGATATGTTACGCGAAAAGTTGACAGAGCTGGGAGAAAACTGCCGGAAATTATTAATGCTGGCAGCAGACGGGTATAGCGATAAAGAGATCAGCGGAATGACTGAATATAAGACAGGGGATGTTGTAAAAACCAGCCGGCTTCGTTGTTTGGAGAGACTGAAAAAATTATACAAACGACCCTAACGAATATCTATTTCTATGGCAGACCTTACCTATATCGACAGTTATTTCCGGGGAGAGCTCAACCCCGAAGAAACCAGCCGCTTTGAACAACTGATCGCCGATGATCATGCATTTGCAGAAGAAGTGGCTTTTTATTGCAATACCATGCAGGTGGCCCGGGACCTGGTCATCGAAGAAAAGAAAACACGCTTCCGCACGATTTATAAAGAAATACAGGCGGACAGCCTTGCTGCACCTGCACCGGTACTGAAAAAATGGTGGCCCTATATCGCTGCGGCTGCTGTAATAGCTGCTATTGTTGTGGGATGGCAATTATACAGCAAACCCGCTTCCCCACAGGTACTGGCTGATAATTATATCACTATGCACTTTCAGCAACTTGGTATACAGATGTCGGCTTCGCAGGACAGCATGGAAACCGCTAAAAGATTATACACAGAAAACAAACTGAACGAAGCCTTGCCTATATTTGAAGCACTTTCAACAACGGGCTCAGTAGCTGATGAAGCGAAAAAGCTGGCAGGTATCGTATCCCTTCGTATAGCTGATTACGACAAAGCAATATCTTATTTTACTGCACTGGAAAACATCCGTCTTTATACCAATCCTGGGAAATTCTATCATGCCCTTGCATTATTGAAGCGCAACCGGACCGGTGATCAGGAAATGGCAAAACAGCTTCTTCAGGAAGTCGTCGATCAAAAACTGGAAGAAAAGGAAACAGCAGCGCGTTGGCTAAAGAATTTCTAATTCAATTATATCACCGAAACTTTTTTTTATGAAATGGGCAAGAATTAAAAAAGCCGGAAAACCTTCGGCCGACAAGAACGTCGATATCAATGACAGCCTCTGTTATAAAGATTTTCAAAGCGAGGAGCACTTCAATAAAACATTTAATCACAAAAGCCGCGAGTGGGTTACCCACAAATTCGAATACAATTTCGGCAAGGCGGATAACTTTAAAAGATTTCAAAAACGGTATGAGATCTTCTGTGGTGGTTACCTTCAGTATTATGATATGGTAACAAGAAATGGCCTGACGGATCATTGCATTGCTTTCCGCTGGAACGTGATCGGGAAAAATAAATATGAAGTAAGGATATTGCTCTCGCCGCCACCATTGAAACAGAAGAAAGAAAATCTTACTCTTACTACAGGGAAAGTAGGAGCGGGCAAAAAATTTATGAGCAATGGTACGATGCTGCTGGCTGCAGAATCATCGCCAGGTGGCCGCCAGGATGATTACGCGATTGATCCGCCACCACCACCGCCCCCGCCGCCCCCGCCATTGCATGAATAAAGTAGAATGAATGGAACACATTTGTGTTGCATTCATCAAATCAAAGTCAGTAGAACACGGATAGATGTGGATGAACGGATATAAATAGAATAAGTGAATAATTAATCCATATTAAATCCTTCCATCCGTGCCATCCGTGTTCTATTTTTCAAATCAAAGTCAATAGAACACGGATAGATATGGATGAACGGATATAATAGGATAAGTGAATAATTAATCCATATTAAATCTTTCCATCCGTGTCATCCGTGTTCTATTGCATTAAAATTTTTATATCAAACCCATCCTGAACAATAAAGCCAAACATTTGAATGGAACAACCATTGATTCCCCGCAGCTGCAATTCAGGATAGTCATTAAGATCGTTTCCGGAAAAGAAAATAGTTGTGATGAGACTATTCCAATACCGGAATACCTGATCACTAACCGTATCCTTCCATGGAAAAAGCTATCCCGGCAGTTTCCAGGTATCAGCATTACCCGGTTATTTACATCGGTAAAGGCAACGAAGATCCAGTCATTTATTAAGAAGGCCCGTAAAAATGAGCCTCAATATCAGCCACCCGATTTTTTTTCTTACTTCGTAATTACCTGTCCCGGTCAGCCGGATGCAAAGCAACTGGAAGAAACATTGCTTGGATATAAAAGAGTAGAACTCGCTTATATACAAAATATCCTTGTCAATCCGCCAGGTGCACGGTTAAATCCGGGATCAATACTTCATCCATCATACCTCGATGCTGCCCCCACCGGTATCAATGCCAGCTATGCCTGGAAAATGAAAGGAGGTGATGGGAGCGTGGGCGTCAAATTTATCGATATTGAACAGGGCTGGATCGAAGGACATGAATCAACACCTGTTAAAACGGTTCGTTACACAGGCATCAATCAATATCTTTTCCGTGATCATGGCGCAGCTGTATTGGGCGTGATCATGATGCCACATAACAACCGTTTTGGAAAAGGAATTGCACCGGGAGCCAAAGGATATATTATTTCCCAATGGCGACCCGACGGATCGTTTAACAATGCCGATGCCATCATGACGGCGATCAGTCATCTTGCCGCCGGTGATATATTATTGCTCGAAGCGCAGACCATCGATGCGACCAGGCCGGGTAAATCATGGCCACTCGAGATACAGGAGGCGAATTACCAGGTAATACGATTGGCCACTGCTCTCGGTATTACCGTTATCGAAGCAGCAGGTAATGGAGATATCAATTCAGCAACGGGCAACGATCTTGACCTGTTCAATGCCGGGGGTAAAAAAATATTGAATCCCGGGAGTTCCGGTTTCCGCGATTCAGGAGCGATCATCGTAGCGGCTTCCTCAGCCGGTATGCCACATGAGCGTTTGCCGTATTCCAATTTTGGTGCCCGTGTCAATTGTTTTGCCTGTGGTGAAAATGTATGGACCGCAGGATCGTTCCCGGGTCATGCCGGTTTTTCAATCAACACCTATACAAAAAGATTCAGTGGTACTTCCAGTGCTTCCGCGATCATTGCCGGCGCTGCGATTCTTATACAAAGCATAGCCGTTGTTCACCTGGGAACACCGTTAACCCCTTTGCAACTGCGCTCTGTTTTCACTGATACCGCGTATGGCACTTCTTCGGCTCGTGGCGCAGCAGATAAAATAGGCGTGATGCCCGATCTCAAAAAAATAATTGACAAATACCTTCGTATTACCGCCAAAAAATAACGCCCCGTTTCTCTGTGGCTCTCCGTGTCTCCTCTGTGGCCCTCTGTGGAATATGCCCTGTAGTAAGGCAACAGGATAAAATCTTTTAAAATCTTACGAATAGAATCTCTTTTACAGGGCATATTCCACAGAGGGCCACAGAGGAGACACGCAGAGGACCACGGAGAACAAAAGTTAAAAATGGATCAAAAATGCCTATTTTCAATTCGTGTTATCTCTATGTGATCCGGCATCAATTAATTACCAGTAATGGCTATGAGAATTTCTCTTCTCTTGTGTTGTTTTCTCCTGTTTCTAAAAAACCTGGAAAGCCAATGCCCGGGTAGCCGCGATACTGTCTGGAACCATCTTCTTCTTATATATGACGATAAAAATCTTACAGAACAACAAAAGCTGGCTGAATTTAACCGCCTGTCGGTCCTGATGAAGAATTGCAATGATTCCACACATGCTTTCTTATTCCAGTTAATGGCTGAAAAATATTACCAGGCATCCGATTTTCTGAATGCCGTTACCTGTTATCGCCAATCAAGCGATCTGATTGTTGCCAATGCAGCTAACCCGGCTATCAACCGCCGCCGCCTGATCGGTATTTATTACTGGCAATCGGTCATGTATGATTCACTGAATAACATACCGGAAAAAATAAAAGCGGTCAATCGTTGTATTGATATGGCGGTTGCATTCAATGCCACTAATAATTTTTCGTATATCCGTTGTTTATACCAGCGGGCAAAATATTACTTCGATATCGGCGACTACCGCCAATGTATCAACGACGCCAGGATGTGCGAAGAACTGGCTTCTTCCTATATCAGAACAGTCGCAAAAAATTCCAGGGAATATATTGCCGGTAAAAGTATTGCCACCAGTAGTCTTGGCTGGTACGTAGAGGCGCAGGTGTTGCTGAAAGATTTTACGGCAGCCGAGCAATACCTGGATCAAAAATCGGATGAGTATAAAAAGGCAGGACCGGATAATAACCTGGCAGATATCTATTCTCAAAAAGCAGAAGTGGAACTATACAGGGGTGATTACAGGCAGGCATTGTCATTGTACCAGGCAGGTCTGCAATACGCCTATAAAGCAGGCCGGAATTATTCCTGCAAACAAATATGGAACAAGATCGGCAATGATATTTATTTTAAGCACTTTGCCGATTACAAAAATGCATTGCAGTCTTTCCGGAGAGCGTTGGGTTTTGTCAACCGGCATAATGAGCTCGACAGGGATGATATCATGGAATCGTTGAGTATCCTGACAAATATGGCCAATGTATATGTGCAGCAGGGAAAATATGATTCTGCTTTCGGGTATTTTCAACAGGCATTTGACCAGTTGAAACCCGGTACCAATGAAACAGGTATTCTGAATGCGGCCGGTGAAGAATTGTGGAAGCATCCCAAAGTCTATTATCTCGAACGCTTATTACTTGATAAAGCTTTTGCCTTTCAAAAGAAATATGCAGCTACCGGCAACCAGTCTCATATCAGGGAAGCGGTTCGTATCTATAAATTGGCAGATCGCCTGCTCGACCGGATAAGATCCGTGCAGATGGAAACAGAATCGAAACTTTTCTGGCGACAGGACACGCATCGTTTGTATGAACAGGCGGTCAGTGCCTGTTATCAGTTAGCCGATGCGGCCGATGCATTTTATTTCTTTGAAAAAAGCAGGGCCGTATTGTTGAATGATCAACTGGCGCAACAACCCTGGATGGATGCCGGTACGATCCAGGCCCGGGTGCAGGTGAATAAGAAAATAGCCCGGTTGCAAAGAAATCTCGATACTATAGCCGAAGCATCACCGCAATCGGCTGCTCTCCGCGCCGAATTATTTGCGGCCCGCCAGCAGCAGGAAAACCTGGCTGAAGAAATACGGAAACGGAATCCATTATACTCGCAGAATATAGATACGGCTTTCATCAGCCTG
>CAMLGR010000133.1 GCA_946479615.1 uncultured Bacteroidota bacterium
GGAAACCAAAAAACCAGTTTATATCTATGTTGACACAGAAAAAAAAGATACGATCTATGGTGAAACAGGAAAAGTGATCAACGGGCAGATAACATTACAGGACGGGAAATACAAATTTGCAGAAGAATCGGATGCCGATTACAAGATCGTAGTAGAGGATTACAAACAAAAAGTAGAGAAGGATGGCGATATAAAGATCAAGACTGATGATGAAAAAATAAAGATCGATGGAAAGACGGGTGAAGTGAAAAGAAAATAAACGAAGTGGTTCCGTGGACAGTTACAAACTGCTGAATATATGTTCAGCAGTTTTTTTATTTGATAGTGGATGAACTTATGAGGTGGAATAGGACACGGATGACAAGATGGACGGATAAAAGAATAGATATTAATTGATTTCCCAAATACATTTTTATCCGTCCATCTTGTCATCCGTGTTCCATTCTTCAACTTTAGAACAATAATCCTACTTTAAAATGCACATTATTTCCTTCAGGCGATATGCCATACAAACCGGTCAGTGCATATTTATTGTAAGGTATAACGATCACCCCGAAACCATATCCCCCATGCCATTTATCAGAAGATTCACCCGGCAGCCAGACACGACCCACATCATAAAATCCTAAGAGACCTGCTTTGCCATTGAAAATATAATTATTGGTATTGAAGATCCAGCGCAGATCACCACCGGCATAAGCAGTATGCTTGCCGTAGAAACGTTCACGTTCAAACGCCCTGATCTCCCCGCTGCCACCACCACCTAATTTATTCAGGTTAAAGAAATCAGCTTTGCCGCTCATCGTTGCACCACCTGCCCGTAACGCCATACTGAATAAACTTCCCAATGGGATGTAAATTGACGCATCGGTATTGGCAGAAACATAGGATTCATTTTTTTCGTCCACATTCATGGTATACCCGGCGCCGGTGGTCCAGGCAACACCCTGTGTAGGATATACTTCATCATTGACATTTAAAAACCGGTAGCCCGCTTCCAGTCCTGCGAAATGGTGAGGACCAAATGCAGTAGGGTTGATAACAGAAGGACCTTCTCCAATAAAATGATTGGCCGTTTCGCGGTACTTAAGGGTGCGGTAAAAAGCAGAGATCTCCAGGTGGTGATTGCTGGCAAAATTCCGTTCCACACCGGCACTCGCATAAAAACGATTGCTGTACGTGCGGTAATAGTTTCGTGTTTTATTATCGAACACCGAATTATTTCCAACACCGAAATAATTTTCAGCCGCCGGCGCATCTATCCTTGCTTTGACCACCATATCCCATTTGCCAAACATCCTTCCTACACGGCCCACATACCCGGCATTGAATGTATTCCGGAGAAATCCATAACTGGCGCTGACATGGTGCACGACCTCATATTGTTCTTTTCTCCAGGGCTGTGTGTTATAGGTAAGACCGGCTGTTATTTTCAAACCTGTACGGGTAAATAATTTAAGTGGATCCCTTTCAAAGATCCGGTAAGGTTTTGCTGTAAATAAAGACATGACTGTGAAATCGGATTTCTTTTCATGCACGGTATCGTATTCAAATTTCTTCCCGGAATAAATGGCGATCTCATTATGCAGGTGTTTCCTGTCGAACACAATGGAATCTTTATTTCCCGGATCGATCAGTCTTATCTTGATCCCTGTTTTGCCCGGGCCTTTCACTGTAATAAGATCTTCTTTTCCCAATCCATACAATCTTACCTCTTTGGTTTCTTTGATCGAAAATCGCCTGGAATAATAGGGCGTCTTTGCTGTTTTTCCTTCTTTGCTGATCTTATAAATACTGATCTCCGTTTCTTTACCGGAAATACGATTGATCTGGAACCATTCTCTTCCATCCGTACCAGCCAGGTCAACTGATTTGGTGAGATATTCATAATAATCATTGGCATATTCAACCAGGTGATCGCGGCGCGATTTCAGCGTGGCAATGATCTTCTCACCCGAAACAGCAAATTCTTCCGGAGGCATCTGGCGAATGCTGTAACTTATCAGATCATCTGTCAATGCTTTTTGGATCAGCTTTGCTTGCTCTACCCATGTTTCCCTGGACAATTCATTTAAAAACATCCTGTCTAATGGCCGGCCGGGAAAATTCCACCCGCCTACATCTTTAATGTCAGGATCAAACCCCTGCAAATGTTTCATCAGCATACTAGCCATTGAAGGATATAGACCATCGATCTTTGTATACGCCTGGTCGCGATCACGGGGAATGGGCCGGTAGATCTTCTGATCGCCTTTCTCAAAACTGGCCCAGCGCCAGTTATCCGGGTGACGGCCCCAATCGCCAATGACCATATCAAATAAACGTGCCCGGACAAAAGCGGTTTGATCCACATGGTCATCGTTATCATCATAAATATGTTCCATCAGCCGGTCAGTACCAATTACATTTTTCGAATATCCAAAATTGGGGGCGGTACTTTGGTCATCATCCGGTCTTTCTTCAAAAAGATATAACTGATCGCCGAATTCCTTATCAAATTCTCCCAATGCTTTTTGCGAGGGCACAAAGACAATAACCGGGGATGTATGGTATACGCCTGCGGCTTCGCTCATCGGTGTGATCGTCGGTCCCGTAAACGGATGACCGATCGATACCTGGTCTTTGGCAATATGCGCTAAAAAAGTACCCCTGACAGAGGGCACTCCTTTTCCAAAATCTTTATTCACGCTGCGTAATACATACTCTTTACCCTTCTTATCTTTTAAACGCAAGGTGCTGGATTGACGACCGCCGCCTTTTTCAATGGGAGTTAATCCCCCTTTGGCAGTATCGAGATAAAAATTATTGACACGTACTGCAGTGTTCCATTCTTTCCGGTAATGTTTGCCCCAGAAAAAATTATGATACCCGCTTCTTTTGTATTCTTTGCCAGGAATAACAACAGTAGTACCTTTTATAGTCGCTGCATCTTTTACAATGGTAGTTTGAGCACACGCAGTACTCATCATAAAAATGCCGATACCCAGCGCGGCTATGATACGCGGTAGAGGGTCCGTCCGGAATAAATTCACTGATCTTTTCATAGGTGCTTGTTTACTTAGATTTTTAATGCATACAACTGGATCGGTGTTTCTACTCCTTTTAAAGAAATTTCACCCAGGTTCTCCCCCTGCCATGATTCAAATACATTGTTTTCAAAATAAGCCTGCGATGCAATAAATTTTTGATTCAGCTCACTGCAGGCTGTGCGTATACGCGCTGTGATGTTCATGGCTTCACCGCTGATCGCGATATCTTTTTTGATCACTCCTATTTCCCCGATCGTTACTTCGCCTACATGCAGCCCTACACGGAATTCAGGGATCACGCCATATTTGCGGCGGAAATAATCCGAAGCATGCTGCAGGGAACGTCTTGACCAGATCACTGTATTGGTCGATTTGACAATATTCGCCCGGCGATAGGGCCAGCTTACTACCACTTCATCTCCTACATACTGGTAGATATGCCCGTCATTCTCCAGTACCGCATTCGATATATAATAAATGAAGTCGCGGATGAATGAAAAATATTTTTCGTGTCCCAATTGTTCTGCTATAGGTGTTGAATCGGCGAGATCCAGGAACATGAGTATCCTTGTTTCTGTTCGCGGTTTGATGTATTTACCTGTGAGCACTTCCCAGAAAACACCGGGCGAATATTTGTGATCCATCGATACCACTACCTGGGTGATCATAATGATCAGGAACCAGGATACCATACTATCGAGAAAGTAACCGGTACGGAAAAAAAAGTGCTGGAAGGCGCGGTAAGTGAGATCAAAGGGGATATCGTTGATGATGATATAATGGCAGAAAAAAATAAAGATCGTTACAAACAGGGCCACCGCCAGCAACAAGGAAGTTTTAATGGCCCAACCCGCCAGGATAGAAGATTCCCTGAACCGGATATGCAATTCCACCAATAATAAATAAGCCATAAGCGCACTGAAGCTCAGGAGTATCACGGCGCGGAGAAGATACGCGGAGAAGAAGTTTTCATGATAGGGGTATTCTCCATTCATTCCTTCGAGGAATACACGTGCATACAACAGGGTCTCTATCAGCGTCCAGGAAAGGGCGATGATAATGATCCAGCGTAAACGGTACAAGGTCATGAATGACAAGTTCATTCCCTTCTGAATGCTTTTTACGCCCGGCTTTTCAGATACTTGTATATCTCCTGTTGTGAGCACTTTTTATTGATTGTATTGATATTATTATTGTCTTGCTGCAACGGCTCTGTTACTGCATCTTCTTCTTCCCCATCCTGCCATTGTATATTGAAATAATCATTCAGTTCGGCACATAAGGATTGATCTTTTACCGGCACACATACTTCTATCCGGTGATGCAGGTTGCGGGTCATCCAATCCGACGAACCCATATATATTTTCTGGTCATCTCCTTCCCCGAAAATGAATAGCCTGCTATGCTCCAGGAACCTGTCCACGATACGCTTCACCTGTATATTGTTGCCCCATTTCTTATCTGTTTTCAAACAACAAATCCCTCTTATGATCAGCTGTACCTGCACACCCGCTTTTGCAGCTTTATATAATAAATCGATCATCGGTACATTTTCCAGGTTATTTAGTTTGATCCTGATACAGGAAGCCAGCTTTTTCTTTTTTCGCCTGATCTGTTCATTGATCTCTTCTTCGAAAATGCGGGTCATATTAAACTGTGAGACAAGGAGGGTGCCGAATTCCTTGGATTCCTTCTTTTCAGGTTTTGTCCGGCTGCGCAGGAACCGGAATAATTGTTCCAGTTCACCGGTAATGGATCTGTCAGTAGTAAACAGGGCATGGTCCGTATAAAACCGGGCCGTGGTTTCATTGAAATTACCCGTACCGATAAAAGCATACGCCTTACTATCCTGTTTTGTTTTCCTGGTGATCAATGCAATCTTCGAATGCACTTTTATGCCGGGTATGCTATAAATAATTTTAACACCCGCATTCTGCATTTCCTTGCTCCAGCGGATATTATTGGCTTCATCAAAGCGGGCTTTCAGTTCCACGAAAACAGTGACCTCCTTTTTGTTTTTGGCAGCGCTGATCAGTGCATTGGCGATATGCGAATCAGCTGCAATACGATAGAGCGTAACAGCGATCGAACTCACATCAGGATCGATGGCTGCCTGGTTGAAAAAGGTCAGTACCGGGTTATAACTATGATAGGGAAAATGCAATAAGGCATCCTTCTTTTCAATGCGGGCGAAAATATCGCCGCAATCATCCAGGTGCATCGGTTTCAGTTGCTGTAATTCAGGATAGTACAGTTCCTTTTTCTTGACGGGCAATTTCCCCAGGTCGCTCAGGTTGTGATAACGCCCCCCCGCATATAATTGCTGGTAGTCCACCCCAAAAGAAGTTGCTAAAAATTTCTTTACACTGGTAGGCATTCCTTCTTCATATAAAAACCGTGTTGGTGCGCCATGATCTCTTTTTGCCAGCTTCTTTTCCAGTTCTTTCAGGATATCTTTCTGGTAATTTTCCTCATCCAGGTACAACTCAGCGTCGCGGGTTACCTTAAAACTGAAACAGGAATGAATATGAAAACCGGTAAAGATGCATTTCATATTCTCCCTGATGATATCGTCCAGGAAAACAATATGAGTATGATCGTCTTCCGATTCAAAACTGTAAAATCGCTTGATCTTGTCGGCAGGTATATTGACAACTGCATGATGAAGAAAATCTTCTCCTTCCTTTTTCAATAATACCAGCAGGTAGATCTTATTATTCTCAGGAAAAAAATCATTATCAAAAGCCCCGCCGATAAACACAGGCTGAATAAAAGCGAGTATCCTGGAAAAAAACAATTCTCTTACCTGTCCTGCATATGCTGCCGGAATTGGTTTATTATAATACAGGATGATTTTTTCCGCTTCCAGGCCCGGCAATAATTCACTATTCAGGATATGCCCAAATTCCTGCAGATGCTCATTGATGGTTTGCTGTACCTGCTCCGGCATATTCTTATCCGGTGGCGGCACGATCTTACTGAGCATTTTATTTTTCAAATGCGCATACAAAGAAATAACGGGATAGCGCACCCGGAAGAATTCATCCATATTTGATGAAAAGATGGAAAGAAATTTCACCCTTTCCATCAGGGGCACTTCTTTGCCGGAGGCTTCCTGCAATACGCGGTGATTAAAACCCAACCAGCTTATGTCCCTGTTTTCATACATATATTGTGTTTAAAACGGAGAGCTGGCACTATCCACTACCGTTGTGCCGCTGGCCGATGAATCGTGGAACATGATCGCTACAATGAATGCAAGCGCGGAGGCGATCATACCAATCATAAAAATGTTATAAGCGATCCTGACCAGCCGGTATTTTCTTCCCAGTACAATACCGAGGTAATAAATATCATCGACCAGTGCGCCATAGAGATAATTGGGATCGCGCATCATAGTGCTCATTGCCCATTTGTATTCTTCCAGCGATGCCTTGTAAAAATTACCAAAGAATAAAAGATTGGTTTTACGGTTCAGTATCTCTTCGCGTGTAAAATTTCCGTTGGTGATCTTGGGTCTTGTAGAAAGGATCGCAACCACGATCGTGGAAAGTGAACTGGCAAGGAATATAAAAGTAGGAATGGTCAAATGCCTGTCCACTTCGATCTTACGGATCAGTACCGTCAGGATCACCGAGATGATGATCGCATTGACACTGATCAGGATATTGGCTTTATTATCCGCCATATCGCTTAAACGGATATGATTTTCCGAAGCCAGGCGTAACATGGTCTGGATGCCCTTGGTGATGAAACCACTTTGCTTTTTACCCTCTCCTTTCTTTTCATTCGGATCATCGATCATTATCGTAGAGGTATTACCCGGGTTAGCTTCCAGGTTCATCTCATCCCGCAACCTGGCAATGTTCTTTTGTTTTCTTTCATCCAGCCGGGTCCGGCAATAATCGGTATAAAACTGGTGTTGCTCAAGAATGGATAAGGTATTGCGGTCCCAGTCCATCAGGATCGTATCCTGGCGGCGCAGCTTCATTTCCTTTTTCATCAGCTTATCCATCTTCTTAAAATCTTTCGTACCGAAGTGATAAGTATCTGCATCTTTAATGATCTCCTGCAACAATCCTTCAGGCTGTTTGTCCATTTTGGTAGCCAGGATGATACTGGTTATCTCTTCAGCCAAAGCCGCATAGATATCCTTTCCTTCCAGCCAGGTATTCATCAGTTCAGCGCTTTTATCTTCATGACCCGCAGGTCCTGTAAATAAATGACCGGTATCGTGAAACCAGGCCGCAACATTCAATACGATGATCTGCTTCTCACTTAACTCATAGTGAGCGGCTATCTCATTAACGTGATCGACAACGGCCCTCGTATGATCGATGCTGTGATAGACAAGATTTTGCTGCGCAGCAGTTTCATACAACCCAGCCACATGTTCTTCAGCTTGTCTCAGCAGATCTGTTTGAATGTTCTTCATATATCAGAATGTTATATTAAATCGTGAACCCAATGAAAAATTAAAGACTGTTTCTTCTCTCGAATAACCGACGGTAGCCGACACAATAAACAGGTTGAATGGATTGTAATAAAATCCACCGCCTATTACATTGTGCCATTTATTACTGTTCTCTCCATTATACCAGACACGGCCGATATCGTTAAACGCTACCAATCCTACCTGTCCCGGGAAAATATAAGAATGACTATCAAATAATTTGATCCGGAGTTCCAGGCTTCCATAGGCTACGGTGTGACCGGCAAACCGATCTTTCCGAAACCCGCGTAAAACATTGTTCTGCCCGAGTGTGAGCGCCTGGTAATATTCAATACTATCATTGAAAATATGGCCCCATCCCATTTTAATAACACCGATCACTTTAGCAGGTATTTTCAAACTCGCATAGATGACCATATCCGATTCGAGTTTGTTCAACGCCCTGCTGTCGGCATTCAGTGGCTGTAAAAGAGTAAGGTTATTTGTCCAGCGGATACCACGCGTTGGAAACAGATCGCTGTTCAGGTTGTCCAATTCAATGCCGATTTTTGCGCCTGCATAAGTACGTGTTTTATAAACATCCGCTGAATCAAGTCCTGCGAGTGCAGGTTTGCCAAGTATATAATCCTTATTATCGCCGGGGGAATTCCAATACTGGTAAAATGTTGGCCCAACCAGTACACTTAGCTTGCTGAAGTATTTTTTCCTGAATAATGCTTCTGCTTCCGCTTCTTTATACCTTACGCGGTAAAAACTGACTGGTTTGGCAGGATCGATCTTGGTGGCATTGCCAAATCCATAAAAATTATTCAGTACCGGGCTGGTGATACCGGCATTCATGAGGAAATCTACATTACCAAATGCATGAACGAGTTCTCCATTGTATTTGATCTGATATGCTTTCCGTGTCAGGGCAAACAGGGTAATGAGTTTATGGCTGCTGGCATAAGGTTCTTTGCGGAATCCATAATTGATAAACCAGAAACCTGTACCCAGCAGCAATCCATCATCACCGTTTATCCCTGCGAGAAAACGAGGGAACCTTCTGATGGGATAATTAAAGTTATTGATCTTGTACTCGTAAATACGGGGACTATTCTCAAATATTTTAACTGTTCTTCTTGATCTTTCGAGATAATTCTTTTCATTGGTATTGTCGTAAACAAATGTCTTGATCGGGCTTTTAATAAGTACGGTATCATCTCCCTTGCCGCCGATGATCCGGAAACGGATGGAAGAAACAAGACCACTATCGATCTGGAACCGGTCCTCGCCATTGAATCCGTACATCCTGACCTCTTTGGTTACATGCGGATCGAAGACACGCTGGTACATTACAAAACTGGTATCGGCTTTTTTACGGAGCGAGTATACCACCAGTTGTATGGAATCGCCATTGCTTTTCGATACGCGGAAGTATTCATTGTCATTACTGCCCAATACATTTACCTCGTGCGAGATGAACCGATAATACTTCAGTGATTCCTTAACGATGATATTCCGGCGGGCAATGAGTTTATCTGTTATCTTTTTACCATTGATCGCATAGATCTCGGGTGGCATTTTATGAATGGCCTGGTTGATCTTGGTATCGGTGAGCCGGTCGGCAAATTTCTGTGCTGTTTTTGTCCAGGCATTCTCATCAAGGTTATTCAAAAACATACGATCGAAATCTTTCGCTACCTTATTCAGGTTATTGATCTTAGGTATGGTATAGCGCAATCCTTTCAGGAAGGGAATCCGCCGCCGGGCCACATATTTTACGATCAATCCATCGGAATAGAAAAATGCCTGGTCGCGGTCGCGGGGGATCGGTTTATATAATTTACCCTGTCCCGTATCGGTCGTGGCCCAGCGCCATTGATCGAAGTGTCTGTCCCAGTCAGCAATGAGCATATCGAGCAATCTTGCTGTCAATACTGCTTCCTGGTCAACAGTATGATCGTTATCCTCCCTCATCTTATCGAATAAAGAATAACTGCTTTTGCTATCCTGTTTCTCTGCCGGGTCCTTTCTTTCGAGCATACAAACTTTATTTGCGAATAAAGGTTTGTAATAACCCAGGGAAGGATCATCGGGCACTAAAAAGAATTCAGGCGTAGCGACAATGATACCGGTAGTATCTGCCAGTGTGGGAATTGTCAATGGTGCATAAGGGTGCGCAGCGGAAATGAGATCCTGTACAATATTGGAAGCAAAACTTTCCCTGAAATTTTGAGGGATAGCTTTATCGGGATCTTTATCGATCGTGCGCAGCGACCACTCCACTCCTTTTTTATCTTTTAGTTTGAGTGATTTGGTTTGCTTGCCGCCACCGATACCTTCGATCGTAAATCCGCCTTTCTCTGTATTGATATTAAAAACTTTGAGCTTTACAGGCGTCGACCATTCCTTCCGGTAATTATTTCCGTTGAACGTACGTTGTACACGGGTTGTTTTTTCATAAAGGGTACTGGCAGGTGCGATCACATAATCCTTATAAATATATTTTACCGTAGTCGTGTCAGGTGCAACAGGAGGCAGCTTACTATAATCAAGTATATTTTCAGTATAGGCTGTTTTCAGCGAATCGGGATGCGCAGGATCGAGGGTGAAGAAAGTGACGCGAACGCTTTTATTGTTAAGGATATCCAGTGTAGCGAACCCTAATGACCGCGCGGTAAATTCCGATTTTCCCCCGGGCGATACGCGGTTTGTTTTGGAGCCGGCGCCACTGATCACAAAATTGTAACTGCTGTCTTTCAGTAATTGCAGGGTATGTTCATGACCGGCGACCATGATCACATGCGGATGTTCTTTTACAACTCCCATTACACGGGCGATCATATTGCTGTAGTTGGGATGTTTGATATCCTGTGGCGAACCAAATACGCTGCGGGCAATGGGATAAGCCGAACCGATCACGGGGAGCGGTATATACAGGTTTGATTTCAGGTCGGTAAAAGGAAAGATATGTTGTTTGAGAGTGAAATAACCGCCATGCGGTCCATTGCTTTTGAAAGGATGGTGCGTAGCCAGCAGCACCAGTTTTTTATAGTTCCTGTTCAGGATATCTTCCAGTTCATTGATGACCTCGTCTTCGGTTTTGTATTCACAATCGGATTCAATACCCGGTTTATCGCTTTCATGCACCCACCACTGGCTGTCCATCATGACGAGAACAACATCATCGCTTAGCGCTACTTCGATAGGACCGGGACAACCTTCTTTGGGAAAGAATTGCAGTTTACCATCGCCGTACCTGTCTACATATTGTTGTTGTCTCACGATGGTCTCATACCCGCTGGGAGCGCCATTTTCCCAATCGTGGTTACCGGGTATCATATATCCTTTTGCTTTCGTGCCTTTGACCAGGTTGATCTGTGAATCGAGGGCCGCTTTGATCACTGAATAGCTATTGTAAGTCTCATCGGGTAGTCCTGCTTCATAGAGATTATCACCCAGGTAAACGACAGTGGTTTTTTCATCGAGTTTTATATGCGACCTGACGGCATCGAGCACCATTGCTTTTCCATTTACCAGTTGTCCTGCATCACCAATCAATATCACTCTTGTTTGAACGGAATCGCGCTGTGCAGATATAGAAGAAGAAATGAACAGCAGGGATAAATTTATCAGCAAAAGAAATCTCATGAATGGATTTTATGGAATGAAAAAATGAGGATATCAGCTACACCAACGCCGGCCGATTCGTTGGAAATAATAATGGAACCGGTAGGTGTGAAAGTAAGACCTTCCGGCTGTTTGAAAAAAGATGGGTTGATCGGGTACGCTTTTTTGAATTTTCCATCCCTGTCCGCAATGACCAGTAATTTATTCACCGAAGAAACAATATAGAGCATACTGTCTACCGGGTTGATAGAAGCAGCAGAAGGTTTGAAACGTAATTTATCGAGCTTTAATGATTTGGCTATATCCTTTACATCGATGGAAAAAGATGCGTTGGAATATTGATTGTTGGCAGGATCAAAAGTGACCGTGGTCAGCGATTTCTTTTTATCCGATTCGCAATCTTTACAGATCAGGACCATTTTTTTCCGGCAATCATCATAGTACACGATCTCGTATTCATCTTTGCCAGGATAGGGATATGCAAATTCCTGTGACTGCACATTTCCACCCTGGAAAGTGACTTTAATAATAGAACCGGTGCTTTCAAGGATATAAAATGCACTGTCGAGCAATACCAGGTCTTCAAAATCGGCTTTACCCGAAAACTTCCACCGGTCTATACCACGACGCGCACCTAATCTTATTTTATACAGCATTCCTTTTTCATCATTGATGGCAAATACTGAAGTGTCCTTTTTGTAATAGGCTACGCCGGATATTTCATCGAGTTCAAGGGGAAGTTTTAACTGCATGGGACTATGCAGATCATACCCCGGTGGATTGGGATAGTTCTTATTACGGCTACAGCACAGACAGCCCAGACAGAGACCCGCATAAAAAAGGAAAGTAATAACACGTGACATGGCAACTTGTATTTTTCAAAACCCTTGCCACGTATAGAGTTGTTGCCGGAACTGCTATTCAGGCTTGACCAAAGGTTGAATGGGCAATTATTTCCCCATTTATTCCAGCCAAAAGCCTTTGATCCGAAGTTTAATAGTTAACAGACAGATCGATATCGCTACCTGTATAAGGGATTCTGATATAGAGAATACCTGTATTTGTATTATAGTAGCCGGTTTTATCATCCGGATATGCCGGCAGGGAGAGCAATGCTTTTCCTTTTTGCAGTACCGCTGCCGGCTTTTGATCAGTAGTAATTGCTACCAGTAAATGATCAAATTTTGTTTTATACCCCGCATTGGTTTGCGAAGAATGGATGGTTAGTTTATTGGTAGTGCTGTGTACAGTAAAATCAGCCAGGCTAAAACTACCCGACTGGTAGTTGAGACTTTCCCCATCATCTTCATATACTGTACAACCACCATTGCCAGGATATACCTGCAGGGTAATGGTCTTTACTTCTTTTTCATCTGTATATTTCATGGCAGGTTGTACCGGTACAATACCCCCTGCCCTGATATAAACAGGGATCATATCGGTCGCTGTTACGACATTCAGGTATTTCTTCCCGGATATTTTTTTACCTGTCCAGTAGTCATACCAATCTCCTTCAGGGAAATAGATCGTACGGGTTTGTGCGCCTTTGGTGGTGACGGGACACACCATCATATTATCGCCCAGCATATACTGATCGCCGATCGTATAAACATTGGGATCATCCTGGTAATGCAATACAAGTGCGCGCATCATTGGCAGGCCGGTTTTGTATTGCTGGTAAGCGGTGCTATATAAATAAGGCAAGAGGCAGGAACGCAGTGAATCATACTTTTTAAAATTCCGGAACGCCTCGTCTCCATAATTCCAGGGTTCTTTATAACCGGGATGATCCATTCCGAATACTATAGCGAGAGGGCCCAGCATTCCAAACTGGCACCAGCGCATATATAATTCGGGATCGGCAGGATGTTCGAATCCTCCCATGCAATGCGACCAGTAACCAACGCCGGAGAGACCGATATTCAATCCTGCTTTTATAACGGGTTCGAAATACTGCCATTCACTGGGCCAGTCACCGGCAAAGATGAAAGGATAACGTTGTATGCCGGCATACCCTTCACGGGTATGATTCAATCCGCGGATGCCGTTATAGGTTTGAAACTTTTCGAACGGCGCTTTAGCGTATGCGAGGGGAAAAAGATTATGGAGCTTCGCGATCTCTTTGCCTGTTGGTCCTACTTTATCGCTTTCATTGGCCAATGCACCAAAGGCGCTGCCTTCATCTGTCTTCAGGAATTTAGCACCAAT
>CAMLGR010000134.1 GCA_946479615.1 uncultured Bacteroidota bacterium
CCTCTTATCTGAAAAAAATTTGATATGCCTGTTTACTATCGCGTCATCATCATGGAAGGCGGCTCGGTAGAATTCAATGGGAAAGGAACGGTGATGAGTTCTACGGCCTGCCTGCTGAATCCCAACCGCAATCCGCATCTCAACCAGCAACAGATTGAACAATACCTGATGGATTACTATGGCATGGACCAGGTGCTTTGGGTAGATGACGGAATCATTGGTGATGATACGGATGGACATATCGACGATACGGTCCGTTTTGTTAACGAGGATACTGTTATCACTGTGATAGAAGAGAAAAAGAATGATGAGAACTATGAGTTGCTGCAACACAACCTGCAACAATTAAAAGAAATGCGGTTACTCAGTGGCAAACAACTGAATATCGTGGAACTTCCTATGCCTGATCCGGTGATCTGGCAGGAACAGCGTTTACCGGCCTCCTATGCCAATTTCTATATTGCCAATCAATCGGTCATCGTTCCTACATTCCGCAGTAAAAAGGACGATAAAGTACTTCAGATCATACAAAGCTGCTTCCCCGGCCGCGAGGTCGCTGGCATCGATTCCACCGAAATCATCTGGGGATTGGGTAGCTTTCATTGCCTTAGCCAGCAGGAACCGGTGTAATTCATAATTATCAATTAATACCGGGAACTGCCTGTTATCCTTCCGGCCATGTGTGCAAAAAACACCTTACCTTGCATCCCTTTTTAACGCATGCGAAATGGTAAACCTATCTGATTACGACCCGAGCCGGGTAAGCAACCCGGAAAATAACATCTTTGGCCTTCCTACTACCGAAGATGATGCAAAACTGATCATTGTACCTGTTCCCTGGGAAGTGACTGTGAGCTATAATGCCGGTACGGCCCGGGCTCCTGAAGCCATCATGAAAGCCAGCCTGCAGGTCGACCTGTTCGACCCCGATGCTCCTGAGGCCTGGAAACAAGGATACTATATGCGCTCCAGCGACCGCAAATTGCTGATGAAAAGCGATTACCTGCGCAAAGAAGCCGAACTATATATCGATTATATCTCGCGTGGCGAAGACATTGCCGCCAACCAGTTTATGAGTAAAACACTGGTGGAAGTAAATGATGGTGGCATTTATCTTAACCGCTGGGTCTATGACCAGACAAAAGCATTGCTTGACAAAGGTAAATTGGTGGCCGTGTTGGGTGGCGATCATAGTACCTCGCTGGGTTTCATGAAAGCGATCGGTGAAACCTTCGGAGAGTTTGGCATCTTACAGATCGATGCGCATTGCGATCTGCGTGAAGCCTATGAAGGATTAAATTATTCCCATGCCAGTATCATGTATAATGCCTTGAATGAAATACCACAATTGAAAAAACTGGTGCAGGTGGGTGTGCGCGATTACAGTGAAGGCGAATCGCAATACATAAAAGATAGTAATGAAAGAGTGGTAACTTTTTTTGACAAGGATATAAAAAACCGCCAGTTTGAAGGTGACACCTGGAAACAGATCGCCGGCGATATCGTCAATCAATTACCACAAAATGTATTTATCAGTTTTGATATCGATGGCCTTGACAGGAAATTATGCCCGCATACCGGCACACCGGTTCCCGGCGGATTTGAAACCGAAGAAGTGTATTATATACTTCGCAAGGTAATAGAAAGCGGCAGAAGGATCATTGCTTTTGACCTGGTAGAAGTAGGTGTAAGCGATACAGACTGGAACGCGAATGTAGGCGCACGGGTATTATTCAAATTGTGTAATTTACTGGTGATGAGTAATGGTCATGGAAAGAATTGAACTGATACTAAAGAATTATAAACTCCGGAGATATCACCTGCTCGCCTGGTTGCTCGCAGCGCTGAACCTCGTGATCTTATTTATTGTCACGTTTACTACCGGTTTCCAGCAACACAGCGGCCGTATTTATTTTTTGCTGGCTGCCGCTCTTCTGTTATTGGTAGCTGGAAAGATTCACCGGTTCAACCTGGCAGACAATAAAACCAATACCGGTTTTATTTATTTACTGATCGAACTGGCCTGGCTGAGCTGGAATATTTACTGGATCGCCGCCCTGAACCTTTTATTTTTTATACTGTATCTATATTCGGTCAGGAAATTTGAAGTGATTATCACCACTGATGAGATCATCTACCCTTCTTTCCCTAAACGAAAGATCCGGTGGAACGAATTGCAGAATATTATTTTAAAAGATGGGATATTAACGATCGATTTTAAAAATAATAAGATCATTCAGAATGATACGGAAGAACAGGAAAACCTGAATGAGAAAATATTTAACGAATTTTGCAGGGAGCAATTGAAAAAATGAGTTTGACACGTTCACCATATATATTATACTCCGACGGAAAAGGAAATATTTTCGAGGACACTTCTTTATTTGTAACCGGCAGAACGGGTTGGGATGCTGTACCTGTTCCCAATGAAGAATGGATCGAATTGCCCGACGGAGGTTCCTTATATGAATTGCCCGGCCGCCGCGGTATCGGTATCGATGTAAAGACAGGTGAAATGCGTTTGTGTGAAAAAGGATGGGCTGTAGCTGCATTCATACCACCTGCACATACCGGTTTTTACCTTGCCGCTTACGAAACTTCTCCTGATGCTCCTACTCTTCCCCTGTTTTGCTATACCGCCGTTGGCTGGCAAAATGATAAGACCTATGTTCCTGCTGTTCGCATTGAACCGGATATCCGGCAGGATTGCGATGGATATGACCAGAAAAAAGTAGAAGCCGGTGTTAAACAGTTGATCAAAGCATACCCGCATAACAGGTTGGTTAATCACCTGGCGAATAATTGTGCGCTGACTTATCATTGTCCTGCGGCAAGAAATTATTTTTTAGGAAGATGGGAATGCCCTATCCCTGCATCACCTGCGTGTAATGCGAATTGCGTGGGTTGCATTTCCCTGCAACCCGATGAAGAAACAATTGTATCTACACAGGACCGGTTGAATTTCAAACCCAGCGCCGAAGAGATCGTTGAATATACGGTGCCGCATCTTGAATCGGCTCCCTATCCTATTGTTAGTTTTGGACAGGGTTGCGAAGGTGAACCGTTGTTGATGTGGGAAACGATAAGAGAAGCGATCCGTGAAATAAGAAAACATACGCCGAAGGGAAGCATCAACATCAATACCAATGGATCAAAACCTGATGCGGTGAAAGCCTTATGCGAAGCAGGACTTGATTCTATCCGTGTCAGCACCAACTCTACACGCCGGGAAATATACATGCCGTATTATCGTCCCAATAACTATGATTTCGACGATATCATTGAAAGTCTGAAAGTGGTAAAAAGTTTTGGCGGCTGGACATCTATCAACTATTTCGTTTTCCCGGGCATGACAGACAGCGAAGCGGAATATGAAGCGTTGAGAAAATTAATTAAGGATACCGGTCTGTGTATGATCCAATGGAGAAACTTCAATATCGATCCCGATTGGTATCTCGGCAAGATCGGCGTTACCGACACAGGAGATTGTATGGGCGTCAACCAGCTTCAGCAGCTGCTAAAAGAAGAATTCCCCCATCTCCGTTACGGCTACTTCAATCCACCGATAGAACGCATTAAGGGTAAATTCGAACTGGATTTTGCACACCGTTAAAGAGGTCTTAGACTGGGTTGCTGATAAAACGAATTAAATTCATAATTCATAATTATGAATTATGAATTAATCACTTGTCATCTAACACCTAAAAACATTCCCCTCGCTTTATATAAATCTTAACACTTATTCCCTCCCTGTTTATGCAAGCTGCATAGCCTTTGCATCGTTAATAACAAGTGTGAAAAACAATGTTTTCCGCCTTTTTAACACAAAGACTATTTTTGTATGAACAATGTTTCCATTATGTCTGTATCATTTGAATCACGCAAGAATTCACAGGCCAGTATGATAACGGCCGGTTTTGCCGGTTTGTTATTACTGCTGATGTTTTTCTGGAAGTGGACCATTGTGGCGGTGGAACCTCCTCCTGCAGAAGAAGGTATTTTGGTTGAACTGAATATCCCTGAAGAAGAGATCGTGCCTCCTTCCAAAGCAGGCGGTGGTGGCGGCAACCTGGTAGAAGCGCCTAAACCGGCCGGCGCAGCGCCTTATTCTCCTCCCGATCCCGGCACCAAGGACGATGCAAAAGATATCGAAGAAGACCCTAACGAAAAGACTTCTCCTGCGATCTTAAAACCCGATCTTCCCAAGCCTACAGCGACTAAAATAAACGAGAACAAGGCCCCGGCCAATCCTCCTCCTAAACCGGTTCCGGTTCCCCCGGCCCCAAAGCCTAAAGCAGTGATCCCCAAGGGGAAAACGCTTACCGGCCAGGGTGAAGGCGGCGGCGCTTCCACCACTTATGACAGAAGTGGCGGGCAAACCGGTGGTGGTAACGGTGTAGGAAACGGACCCGGCGGTGGTGGTGGAACAGGTGGTGGTGTCGGTGGCGGTCGTGGCAGCGGTGTAGGACCTTATGTTTCCAAAGGCGACCGTAGTATTGTCGGTAGTTATAACTTCCAGGGCGATCTGGAAAAAGCAACTATTATCGCAGATATAAAAGTATCCCCTGATGGCGTTGGACAATTTATACAATTTGCCAGAGGGACTTCCGCTCCTAATTCTGCTTACCGCACCGCAATCGAACAATACTTGCGGAAAATGAAATTCAATAAATCAGATCACGAATCTACCGTTACGGTGGTATTTAATTTTAAAATAAACGGATAGCCGGATTAATAAGAAATTAAGAATAAGGAATAAGAAACGTGAAAGTAACAGGCTGCCAACTTTCTCATTTCTTATTCCTTATTTTTTATTCCTTATTTCTTAAGTAGTTTGCATCTTATGAACTACCGGGAAACACTCGACTATCTTTTCTCCCGCCTGCCCATGTTCAGTCGTATCGGTGCAGCTGCGTATAAGGACAATCTCGATAATACTCTTTACCTGGCTACTGAGCTGGGCAATCCGCAACAGAAATTCAGATCGGTACATATCGCCGGCACCAATGGTAAAGGATCTGTCAGTCATATGCTGGCAGCTATTTTACAAACAGCCGGTTATAAAACAGGTCTCTATACCTCTCCTCACTTAAAAGATTTCCGCGAACGCATACGCATCAATGGTGAAATGGTTCCGGAATCCTTTATCATCGATTTTACCCGTCGTCTTCAACCGGTGATTGAAAAGATCGAACCCAGTTTTTTCGAGATCAATGTCGCTATGGCCTTTGATTATTTTGCACAGGAGCAGGTAGACATTGCGGTGATAGAAACAGGATTGGGTGGGCGGCTCGATAGTACCAATATTATTACACCCGATGTATCTGTCATTACGAATATTGGCTGGGATCATATGACCCTGTTAGGTGATACACTGGAAAAAATTGCCGGAGAAAAAGCCGGTATTATCAAAACCGGTGTGCCGGTCGTTATCGGGGAAGTATTGCCGGAAACACAACCTGTATTTGAAAAAACAGCTGCCGCGAAGCAGGCTCCTTTATCTGTTGCATCTCATAATTACCAGGCGCTTGGCTGGAAATGGGAAAAACATGAATTGATCGTGGAAGTAGCACAACACGATAAGACCGATCACCAGCAATACCATCTTGATCTTCCGGGTATTTACCAGGTAAAAAATGTATTGACCGTCCTGGCAGCATGTTCTCAGCTTCAGCAGAAAGGCTGGAAGATCGATGAAGCGGTTATTCATACCGCGTTGAAACAGGTAAAAAAATTAACCGGTCTTCGTGGTCGCTGGGATATTATTCAACAGCATCCTGCCGTGATCCTGGATGTAGGTCATAACCAGGATGGGATCAAACAAATACTGGAACAACTGGAAGTTACGGATCATCATGAATTGCATATTATTTTAGGAATGGTAAAGGATAAAGAAATAGAGAAAGTATTACAGCTCTTACCTTCTGCTGCGCACTACTATTTTACCCGGGCTCCGATTCCACGGGCACTGGAAGCTGAAGCATTGATGCAAACGGCTCTTCAATTCGATTTGCACGGCAAAACATATCCTGATGTCAATACCGCATTGCACGAAGCAAAGGCCAAAGCAGCAGCGAATGATATTATCCTTGTTTGCGGAAGTATATTTCTGGTAGCGGAGGTGATTTAGTCTTCTTTATTCGTGTAAAAAGCAGGGATCGCTGTTGTTCTAACATCATGGATAGAACCTATAAGGTTGAACCTTATAGGTTCTACCTCTCCGATTAATTCAACTGGAATTCCCGTATAAATCAACAAGGAAAACTGCTGTTATAACCCTGGAATTTTCGTATAAAACGTCCCTATGAGACGTAGGAACAACGTTTCATTATTCTACCAATCAAACATTCCTGCGGAACGAAAAAAAACTGCAATACATCAAACACTAAATATCTCTGTATAAAAATGCTGACCCTTCCCGCCATCTTTTGTCCCGTAGGGACAACTGACCAGTGACCTATAACAAAATGAAACCGTGTGCCGCAGGCACACCTCGTAAAAGATTAATAGTTCAGCTCTCCCAATTTTTCAAGCCCGTACATAATGCAGGTCACATGCATCGCCTGTAATAAACTATGCTCATGAAGCATTTTTTTAAGCTCATCGATACTTACCAGTTGCACATCTATTTCCTCATTACTATCCAAATGCTGCTCGCTGATCTTTTTCCCGCCTTTAGCAAGAAACATATGCATGAGATTACTATTGGTAGACGGATTGGCCGATATCTTACCCAAATATTCATACGAAGAAAATGAATAACCCGTTTCCTCCAGCAATTCACGAGCAATTGCATCTTCCAGGCTTTTATCCGTTTCATCCACGCAACCACCCGGTATCTCGGCACAGATTTCCCCGATGGCATGACGGTATTGCTTTTCCATGATCACTTTTCCATCCTCTGTCAATGCCAGCGCCGTTACCCAGGTAGGAAATTCATATACATAATAAGGGTCAACGATAGTGCCATCAGGTTTCTGGCACTTGTCTTTCCTGACCTTGAACCACAGATCATGGAAGAGATACTCCGAAGAAAGTATTTTCCATTTCATGTTAAAAAAATAAAAAGTCAAACTTAAAAGATCAAAAAAGATATTCGCTGATCAGTTACTTTTTTGATTTTCACTTTTGACTTTTGAATTATTTATTGATTACCATCCCATCCTCTCCCGTAACGACGTAATATGCGCCACATGGTGCTTGCCATGCCAGGCATACATCCCGAGAAGGAACCAGAGCCGTAATGTCTTTTTCTGTTCGGGGTGAAAGACCGTCCGGTTATTCCAATCATCATCCTTCACATATTTAAGTGCCTCATACCATCGCGCATGACGAGCATGCAATAAGGTCAATGAAATATTGATAGGCAGTTTCTGAACATCATTCATCTCCGCCCATAATTTCTCTTCATAGGTCTTGATGGTGGGATTATCCTCCGTCAACGCCAGTTTAAACCGGCAATACGCATTGATATGACTATCGGCCACATGATGCACAAGCTGGTGAACCGTCCATCCGCCTTCACGATAAGGTGTCTGCAATTGATGTTCATCCAGGTTGAGCACTGAATTTTCCAATGCCAGAGGAAGGAATTTGATATCAGCCAGCCACTCCACTTTGGTAGGAATAGAAAAAGGCTGTGGCTCATATTTGCCAATCGGATAACGCGGATCAATAGTTACCATACAAACAATAAATTATTTAAAGACTTGTAATAACTCCACTTCAAACATCAGCGTAGCGCCACCCGGGATATCGCTACCCGCTCCGCGATCGCCATACGCCAAATCAGAAGGGATCCATATTCTCCAACGGCTTCCTTCCTTCATTAACGGGATAGCAACCTGCCATCCTTTTATCAAGGAAAGCAACGGCGCCGAAAAAGGTTGATTACGACGGAAAGAACTATCGAATTCTTTTCCATTTAACAAAGCACCCATGTAATGAGCTTTGATCTTATCTGTAACAGCCGGCTGTGCACCGGTGCCTTCTACCAGCACCTGGTATTGTATGCCTCCCGGTAATGTTTCCACACCAGGTTTGTCTTTGTTGGCCAATAAAAAGGCTTCGCCTTCTTTTTTCTGTGCTTCGATTTTTCCCTGCATAAATTCTTTTAGTTTATTCTGAATTGACATGTTGAAATTTAAAAAGTCAGTACTTGTTTATCACACATTATTTTATTCACCGCGAAGATCATGCCCGGTCAAATGAATAAAGACATCTTCCAGGTTGGCATTCTTTACCTGTTTGGGTCTTTCAAAACCGGAAGACACTAAATCATCGATCATTTTATCAGGTGTATCAAGTGCAATGATCTTACCGGCATCGATGATCGCAATCCGGTCGCAGAGATATTCTGCCTCATCCATATAATGGGTGGTGATAATAACCGTTGTACCGCGCTGGCGGATATCCTTGATCAATTCCCACAAGCTTCTCCGCGCCTGCGGATCAAGTCCCGTAGTAGGCTCATCCAAAAATATAATGCGTGGCTTATTAATCAGCGTAGTAGCGACAGAAAAACGTTGTTTCTGTCCACCGCTCAGTTCCTTGAATTTGGCTTTGGCTTTTTCTTTCAGGTTCACCGCTTCCAGTAGTTCCATCGCTGCCACCGGCTGGTTGTATAATCCACTGAAAAGTTCGATGAGCTGCACCAAATTCAAACCGGGATAATACCCGCTGCTTTGCAATTGTACGCCAATGATCTTTTTGATCTCTGCCGGATCCTTATCCAGGTTTAATCCATCAACGATCACTTCGCCACTCGTTTTCTCCCGTAATGTTTCGATGATTTCCAACGTCGTGGATTTACCGGCGCCATTAGGTCCCAGCAGACCGAAGATCTCGCCTTCCAGTACATCAAAAGAAATTCCTTTGACCGCCTGGAAATTACCATAGTTCTTGACCAGGTTATTGACAGAGATGATTTTGCTTTTTTCCATGGAGCAGCAATTTACGTCAAAACCGCAACTGCCTGTCTCCTCTGCCCGGATTTTAATTCACAAAAAGCTGTGTGTAATAAAGCCGGCCCTGGCGGTCGGCTGCAATGCCGATCCCGATATACCGGTACGATCCAAGCATATTACGACGATGTCCCGGAGATTTTTTCCATCCATCAACCGCTTCCTTTCCATTAGAAGCACCATACGCTACATTCTCTGCAAAACTGTCGGCGCCTTTGATAAGTTGCTTAGCCTGTTGTTGACGTTTATTAAATCCATCATGACCAAAACCGGTTTTACCACTAGCCATATTCTCGCTGTGCTGCTGCGCAATCGCATTGAGATCATCCCGCATGATCAACGCATCCAATCCTCTCGATTTTCTGAATTTATTCGTATAGCTTAATACATCCTGCAGACTTCCCTGTGGAGCAGGAGAAAAAGATAAAAGAGTGGAAATAAACAACAGGGAGAAAAAAGAAGTTGTTGCAAAACGGAAATTCATCAATGGATTAAATTTTTATATCCGTGGCAAGTTTTATACCACAGCACTGCAATTTACCTGTCAAAATATTGAGATAATGTTAAAGTACCAGTTCCATCATGACATCGGCAGTAGCGAACGGGGAATCATGCACCGCTATATGTTTGAACCCATATTTTTCATACAGCGAGATGGCTGTTTTCAACTGGTGATTGGAATATAAAGTAAGTCTGGTTGCACCGATCGCGCGGGCTTTTTGCAGGCAGGCATCGATCAATAAACGGCTGATGCCCTTTCCCCGCCAGGCTTCGGTAACAGCCATTTTAGCCAGTTCATAACTCGTCTCTCCTTCTTTGATAAGAGCTGCTGACCCGATTACTTTTCCATCTGCCATCGCCAGCCATATATAACCACCTTTATCCAATACAGTTGTTTTCGGATCATCCAGCACTTCCATATCGGCCGGTTCACGAAGATGATAATGATCCAGCCATTCCAGGTTGAGCGCCCGGAAAACAGGTTGGTAACTATCGGTATATTTTATAATTGAGATCACGGGTTCATAATCTTGTTATACTCCCGTCATGGTTTGTTCCATTTCATCCATCATTTCCTTGCTGCCGATAAACATAGGCGTACGCTGGTGAAGTTCGGTTGGTTCGATATCGAGGATCCGCTGCCGTCCGTCTGTAGCCTTCCCTCCTGCCACTTCCACAATAAAAGCAAAGGGGTTGCATTCATACATCAACCTTAATTTTCCTTTCGGCTTTTCGATCGTACCGGGATACATGAAAATACCACCCTTGATCAGGTTGCGGTGAACATCGGAAACCATGCTGCCGATATACCGTTGTGTATAGGGACCGCCATTGGTCTTGCCTTTTTTCTGGCAGAGATCGATGTATTGCTGCACCCCTTTTTCATACCTGAAAAAATTACCGTGGTTCACCGAATATATCTTTCCGTTGAGAGGACATTTAATATCAGGATGGCTCAATGTATATTCCCCGATCGAAGGATCCAGTGTAAATCCATTCACACCGCGACGCGTGGCATATACAAGCATCGTGGAAGATCCGTATACAATATAACCGGCCGCCACCTGCTGTGTTCCTTTTTGTAAAAAATCTTCCTTGGTAGCAATACTTCCTTTTGGTGTTACGCGGCGGTAAACACCGAAAATAGTACCGATAGATACATTTACATCGATATTGCCACTGCCATCGAGCGGATCAAACAGGCAGACATACTTCGAATTCTTGCTTACCGTATCATCGAACGCCACATAATCATCCAGTTCCTCGCTGCCGATACCGGCACAACTGATCCCATGACGCAATACACCGGTAAACTGGTCATTGGCATAGATATCCAGTTTTTTTACATCCTCTCCCTGCACGTTCACTTTTCCGGCATCGCCGAGAATATCCACCAGTCCGGCCTTATTTACTTCTACGTTTACCCGCTTGGAAGCAAGACCGATATCACGCAGCAGGCTGCTTAATTCACCGGTAGCATGAGGAAAGTTGCGTAATTGCTGGAGAGTGAACTCATCCAGGGTAAGAATTTTACGATCGATCATAGTGGCAAAAATTCAAATTCAAACAAATGTAAGCTGAAAAATAAGGAATCAGAAATGAGAACGGAATAAATCCTGGCTCCGGCATTTTCCCATTTCATATCCATTATTTCTTATTCCTGATTTTTTATTCTCATTCCTATCTTTGCCTCTCTTTTTTAATATTTATCGAATAATACAGACTTCCTGCATGAAAGTTTTCAAATTTGGCGGCGCTTCGGTTAGCAGTATAGAAAGAATAAATTTAGTAGGCGATATTCTTCAGCAGCATACAGGCGAAAAACTGGTGATGATCGTTTCCGCTATGGGCAAAACTACGAATGCACTCGAAAAAGTAGTGGAAGCCTTTTACCAGGAAAGACAGGCGGATGCACTCCGGTTATTCGAACAGGTGAAACAACAACACCTGGATACTTCCAAATATTTACTCGTTACCCATTACCTGGCTTGTGAGAACCAGTTAAAAGATTTTTTCACCGAAGTGGAATGGCTATTGCACGATAAACCTGTGCGCAATTTTGATTATTACTACGACCAGGTCGTCTGCGTGGGTGAAATGTTATCGACCACTATCGTCAGTCATTATCTCAACGAAAGAAATATTACCAATACCTGGCTCGATGTACGTGATATCATCCGCACCGACGATAATTTCCGGGATGCTACGATCGACTGGACTGTCACCACTGCCAATGCCAAACAACTGGTGACCGAAGCGCTGACTAAAAACAACCTGGTGCTGACACAGGGTTTTGTAGGGTCCACTGATGAAAATGAAAGTACTACTCTCGGACGCGAGGGTAGTGATTATACAGCCGCCGTATTTGCCAATATTTTTGATGCGGAGAGCCAGACCATCTGGAAAGATGTGGTCAGCGTGATGAATGCCGATCCCAAGCAATTTCCCGATGCGCAACCTATCTATGAACTGAATTATACCGAGGTCATAGAAATGGCTTATTATGGTGCACAGGTGATCCACCCCAAGACCATCAAACCGCTTCAGAATAAAAGCATCCCGCTGTATGTAAAATGTTTCCTCGATGCTTCGCTGCCCGGAACGATCATCCATAACCAGCAACTGAAGAACCTGCCGCCGATCATCGTCTTAAAAGAAAACCAGGTAATGCTGCAGATGAATACCAAAGACTTTTCTTTTACCGGTGATGATCACCTGGAACATTTATATCATGTACTGGAAAAATTGAAACTAAAGCTCAACCTGACACAGAATGGCGCCATTAGCTTTATCTGTGTACTGGATGACCATGCCGAAAAGATCGAACAACTGGCATTGGATGCGGCCGATGTATTTGATGTAACCGTAACAAAAGGATTATCATTGTTAACCATCCGTCATTATACAGACGAATATCTCGACAAACTGGTAAGAGGAAAGAAAATAATGCTGCGACAGCAGACACCGGAGACTATTCAGGCGTTGATGCAGTGGAAGTAAGCACTTCCACGGTAACAGTCTGTATCATTTTTTTAGGTACCGGTTTATCCTGTAACAACGCAGGTTGCCAGTTCGGCATTTTCTCCATGCGTGTGATCAGTTCGTCATTGAAATCTTCATCCTTCATTCCCTTCAGCACTTTGAAGTTGACAGGCATGCCATCTTTATCTACCACAAACTCTACCTGCACATAAGCTTTGATCGTTCCTTTGGGCAGGAACTCCGCCATTTCATTGCCCAGGTCCTTGAGGTATTTCATAAAGGCATCGCCACCACCGGGGAACTGCGGCCATTGATGCACCGATTCAGGCAGGCTAGCGATGGCACGGGTACGATGCTGCACTGGTTCTCTCTTCACCGCGGGCCTGGCCATTTCAGCCCTGGCAGAAGCAGCCGCATTTACGATATAATCTCCCTTCTCATTGATCAGTACAACCGGAAGCTGTTTGAATTTTTCAAAATAGTCAAACGCATCTTCCATGCGATCGGCAAATTGCTTAAGAGCAGGATCATCTTTAGTGAGGTTATCAAGATACTTAACGCTCTTTGGCACATTAAATCGTATGGGGAATATATGAACAGGAATAAAATCCTGTCCCTCGCTCTTGGCATGAGCTGCCAGCAGGTATAATTCATCGATCTGCTGATCCGTGATCGGTATACAACCTACGGTGACGCAACTGCCGTGAATGTATACTCCGCTGCCGGGCCTGTACACATCACTTAATACTTTATCAGATTCATTGGGA
>CAMLGR010000135.1 GCA_946479615.1 uncultured Bacteroidota bacterium
CAATTCCCGAAGAAGGAAGCATCGACGAAGAACTGGAAATGGCATGAGCAGGCTGTAACGTAACCAGGCAAATGGATGCCATCAATACGGATAGTAAAATTTTTTTCATAAGTTTTTATTTAATTGTTCTCCTTCAAAGCTATTCTTTATCTTAAAATTAACAATCCGCAAAGAATTAACATCTGTGCAAAAGTTTTACTCCGGCATGGAAATAAAAAAGTCTTATCCATGCCAGGCATGGATAAAACTTGTATGAAGTCTCGAAAAGATGGGCTTATTATCCTTTTCTCAAACTGTTCGCAGATTTCGCTTGTTTGCGGATGTTCCACATATCAGCTACGCCGAAAACCTTTTTTACCGGGTTTGGCATTTCAAAACCTGTTGCAACTGTTTCTTTAACTTCTGTCAGCAGCGTCTTTAATTCGTCTGCATCCATCTGTACAATAGATGGCATAACATCATTCTTCATGATTATATATCCTGTTTTTGATTACAAAATTATTTCTGAGCAGCCGGGAGGAAAAACACCTAAGAATCGTTAGAAGAAAGTGTTGAATCTTATCACCTTGTTGTATGTATACTGTACAATGCTCAAATTGATGCCGCAAAGGTAATGCTTTTACAGCGATTTTTCAAAGCATAAATACCGTGAATTGTTGTTTTTGCCCTGTGAATGGTAAATTTTCCTAGTTAAATTGTTTCCGGCAACGATTGCGTACACTTCTATGTGCCTATGTGGTAAGACTACGCAATTCTGTAATAGTAATAAGACCAACTGGCGTAGATTCACCACATAGGCACATAGAAACATAGGAATACATACATAGATGCAATTGAAAACAGGATTTCCGCAATCCGTTCAAACCGCAGCTCAAAATCAGAATGAATAACTTTACTATTGTATCGATAATAACCGACACACATGAAAAAACTCGTTCTTATCTATTCTTTGTTTGGCTTTCTTGCATTGCCTGCAGCGGCACAGACAAATGACAGCCTGTACAGATTGTATAAGGCCAAACAATTTCCTGAACTGGAAAGGGACAATACCGATAAAAGCCACGCGCTTTATTTTTTTTATAAAGCCGTCTATGCAAATGTTTCCAATCAACCGGCTTCTTCCAACCGATACCTGGATACATTTGTACAAAACAGGAAGAAATTACCTGCGGCGATCGGTTTCGCATACTGGAGATTGAGAAATGACAACGATGTAAAGCTCTTTGATTATAAGAATGCATACGCTACCCAGCAGATCCTTCTAAAGAATTATAAGAAGAAATACAGTAAACGCGATTATACCGCCGAAAAATATACCGGCGAGATCTGGCGCACCCTTTCCAACGAGAAACCACAACGCACCGAACGCAGCGGTTCTTCCCGTCTTCCTCTTACGCGCGATTTGGCGGGGTTGATCAATATTCGTGTAAAAGCCGGTGATACCGATACCAGTTTTGTATTCGATACCGGCGCCGGCATGTCATCCATTACCGAAAGTCTTGCACAAAAAATGAGCCTGCGGATATTGCCAGGCAATGAGATCAAAGTATCAGGCTTCAACAATGTTTTCAACCCGGTACAGATCGCAGTAGCTGATGAATTACATATCGGCGATATCATTATCCGCAATGAACCTTTTCTTGTTTTTAAAGACGAAGCATTAAGTTTTGCCGGAGGCGCTTACAAGATCAATGGCATTATCGGTTTCCCGATCGCTAAAGAACTCGGCAGCCTGACGATCACTCCCACTGAATTACTGGTCAATGATCTGGCCAAAGAAGATAAAACGCCGGAAAAGAATCTTTTTATCGAACTATTACATCCTGTTCTTTTCCTGAAGTATAAGGAAAAGCTCCTGCCTTTTAATTTCGATACGGGAGCCAATACTTCACAATTCTCCAAAACTTTTTTTGATGCGTATGGCAAAGAACTGGAGGCGGGTAATCAGTATGAAACAAAACAAAATGCCAGCGCCGGTGGTGTGCGGACTTATAAGGCATTGATCGCTGATACCCTGGTGGTATGGCTGGGCAGACAACCCATCGGTTTTTCAAAAATCGAGATCGATGCCGAAGATTATCACGTATCGGGTGAAGAATTGTATGGCAATATCGGCCAGGATTTGCTGAAGCGATATAAAAAAGTGACGATCAATTTTAAAAATAATTACCTGAAGCTGGAAGACCAATAGCTTCTTATTTTCTACAATAAAACCTATGTGAAACCTATATGCCCTATGTGCCTATGTGGTAAAAACTACGCCCTTCTTTTTAGTAATAGTATCAAAACTGTAAGTTTTTCTTTACCACATAGGCACATAGGGCATATAGGTTTCACATAGGCCGTATTATTATTCGTGAAATAAATTCCCCATAGATCATTCTAAACTGGCAGGTCTTTTGTTCCGGTTTCAGAACCATAGAGAAAAGGAGGAGCACAGAGATTGGGAATGACTTTGTAACTCCAAAAATCGAAGAAAAACTTCCACTCGTCGACATAATCGGATCATCCGGCGAAATCTTTTTCGGCAACTTCGTTTACTCCGGATATTTGTTCCCAGAAAATAAGATCATTCAAATAACCCGATAAATTTCCGATCCGTACACAACGAAGACTAAATCCGAACAGTTACCCCTTTTGAAAGCCATGCCGATTCAATAAGTCAAAATCTTGTTCCCGTTGAAAATCTTCACTCTCGTCCAAACCGTCCAAACAAAAGATTTTGATCGCTGCTCCCCACCGGAGCAGCTTTTTTTTAAACGGCTTCATTTCGGCTGGCGACGGGTTTTTAATTAGCGTTAGACCCGTCTGGGAAGTGGGCTGCTCCTGTAAAGGAGCAGCTTTTTTTATGTCTGAACCAGGATTTGTGGGATTATTGGGATTGTGGGAAAGAGATGTTCAATAATCAATGTTCAAGGGCCTTCGGCTAATAATTATCTGTTATTTGAGGACTTTGCAGGTAACGAGAAGCTGGCCGGTATGGCGCATGGTATGTTCGGCAGCATGAAATAATAATCCGAGTACAGTAGAAGGAATCTGCCTGCGCCCTACTCCTCTTGAATCAGTCAGCGTGTTGCTATCTGTATTTTTTAATTGTGTAATGGCTTTCCCGATGACCTCATCGATATGGTTTAGCAAAGAGCTGGTCTGTATGGTATCGTTTCTTTTTCCTTCCCTCGCCAGGTAATCCAATTGCATTTGATCGAGTTGTTGTCCACGTGCATACGTAAATAACCGGTCTATAACACCCCCAATATGCTGAAGATGAAAAGCCACGGATGCATTGTTCTTTGGTTGTTCCCAGATCATCGCTTCGGGGAAATCAGCAATAGCTTCTTTTATTTCTTTTTGCGCCTGTAAGAAGGCATGAGCGACTGATTGCAGCAGTGCAGGAACTTCCGGCACCGGGCCCTGCAGCCAATATTCAAGGGTTGATGTTTGCATAGGCAAAATTACGCGGCAGAAGTATCCGGCAATAAACCAGCTATATCCTTGTCCGTTAAAAAACGGCGGCATATACCGTGTTTTTCACCTTTTTCAGTCCTGGTCTATCATGTAGCTTCATCAGGCTTCTGCATCAGATCCCAACCCGCTTAATTTCCCATATAACCTGGCAGCACTGATCCATTCAGCATAAAAGAATCCTGGATTATGTATACTATCAATAAACTCATCGGTTTTTTACAGGGTCTTATTGCGAAAGAAAGAAAACAGGCTTATACTTCCATTTATGTTGTCATTGGCGGCATAATAGCAGGTACTCTGCTGGGCACTTTGCTTTTTAGCAAGGCTGATTTTATGAATATACTGGTTCAATTAAGCGGCCTGGGAATTTCTCTTAGTACGATCGCTGGCGTTTGTTATTACCTGTATAAGTATGACGAAAAAGAAAACAGGAAACAGGATTTTCTCGATCACTTACATAATGAAATCAAACAGGGATCTCTTGCTGACAGAAAGATCGATCCGAAAGTCAGTGAACTGATCTTAAAAATGCTCCAGGATAAAATGGAAGAATCTCCTAACGAACCAATGATTAAAAAAGATGAAAAATAATACTTCCCGGATAATACTGCTGCTTATCGCGTCTATAGCTGTATCGTTTATTTTTTACGTACAGGGCGCCAAGCTGGAAGAGAAGGATAAGATCATCAATAAACAAACAAAGGACAGCCTTACAGTTGAATTGAAATACAAAGATTCGATGATCCGCTATTTACGTGACAGCATACATTTCCCCGCTTCTAAAATTCAACCTGCTCAAATACAGGTTCATGTACCTCCGCCTATCGCTATCCATTCGCCTGCAGCTCCGGCGGTTACGGTAATAATTAAGGATACAATAGTCCCCCCGGCTCAAACAACATCTTCGATAATTACAGGAGACAATGACTTATCCATCTACGATACCTCCGGCATGAAAAAGAATAAAGATCAATATAACACGGAATTGAGAGCGCAGCTAAATAATTTATGCCTTACCCAGGCATTCACATTACGGGATACTATCAAAAATAAAATTCTGCTTACGACCGCTCAAAACATAAGGGCCTCCATGTCCCAATATAAAATATCCCTTGCTAAAGACGTAGAAAGATTCCGGGTAAACAACAGCATAGGTCCATCAAAGACATTGGCACAAGTGAATTATAAGCCTGTCTTAAGAACGGATGATTACCTGGATGATCTGGTTGACAATCTTATTTCTGCATTGGAAAATATCAACAATAAAAATGCATTAAGCAATGCCAGGATCGGGCTGCAATACATTTGTCTTTGGAATCAGAAGCAAAATGAATATTTCAGGATCTATTAATTATCAAAATAATTAAAATCTGATGCTAATCGCCCATGGTTAAAACCATGGGCTCATCATCATTCATTATCATAAAACAAAAAAGCCCTCAATAATTGAGGGCTTCACTATTTCCTGAAAATCTATTAATCCTTTCAATCCAGGTTCAGACAAGATAATTACTTCACTTCTTCATAAGGAACATCCGTCACATTATCACCCTGGGCAGCGCCGGTGTTTTGTTGTCCGCCATCAGCACCTGGCTGTTCTGCTCCCGGTTGTCCCTGTTGTGCATTATAGATATCCTGGCTCGCGGCTGTCCATGCGGCATTCAATTCAGCAGAAGCTGTATCGATAGCTGCAATATCCTGGGCCTTGTGCGCTTCTTTTAATTTTTCCGCTGCTGATTCAATCGCCGCTTTTTTATCAGCCGGGATCTTATCGCCGTATTCCTTGATCTGTTTCTCTGTCTGGAACACGAGGCTGTCAGCACTGTTAAGCTTGTCTACTTTTTCACGCTCGGCTTTATCAGTAGCTTCATTGGCTCTTGCTTCCGCTTTCATCTTTTCCACTTCATCCTTGCTTAAACCGCTACCTGCTTCGATATGGATCTTTTGTTCCTTACCGGTGCCTTTATCTTTCGCTGTTACGTGCAGAATACCATTAGCATCGATATCGAATGTGACTTCGATCTGTGGCACACCGCGCGGAGCCGGTGGTATACCATCGAGATTGAAAATACCAAGGCTCTTGTTGTCTTTCGACATGGAACGTTCACCCTGTAATACGTGTATCTGTACACCGGGCTGGTTATCGCTGGCAGTAGAGAATGTTTCTGATTTCTTGGTAGGGATCGTTGTGTTGCTATCGATCAGCCTTGTCATTACACCACCCATAGTTTCAATACCGAGTGACAATGGCGTAACGTCGAGCAGCAATACATCTTTTACTTCACCGGTCAATACAGCACCCTGGATAGCGGCACCAACGGCTACTACTTCATCAGGATTCACGCTCCGGTTTGGTTTCTTACCAAAGAATTTCTCTACGATCTCCTGTACTTTAGGAATACGAGTAGAACCACCTACGAGAATCACTTCATCGATTTGTGAAGAGGAAAGGCCAGCATCTTTCAATGCGGCTTCGCAGGGCTTCAGACAACGACTGAATAAGTTATCCGCCAGTTGCTCGAATTTAGCACGGCTCAGTTTTTTTACTAAGTGCTTGGGAACTCCGTCAACGGCTGTGATATAAGGAAGATTGATCTCTGTTTCGCTGGAAGAAGACAATTCTACTTTTGCTTTTTCAGCAGCTTCTTTCAAACGTTGCAGGGCCATAGGGTCCTTGCGCAGATCGATGGCTTCATCTTTTTTGAATTCGTCGGCCAGCCAATCCATGACTACTTTATCAAAATCATCACCACCAAGGTGCGTATCACCATTAGTGGATTTTACTTCAAATACTCCGTCACCCAGTTCCAGTACAGAAATATCGAATGTACCACCACCAAGATCAAATACAGCGATCTTCTGATCGTGTTTGCCTTTATCCAGGCCATAAGCAAGAGCAGCTGCGGTAGGTTCGTTAACGATCCGGCGAACGGTCAGACCGGCGATTTCACCTGCTTCTTTGGTCGCCTGGCGCTGGGCATCATTAAAATAAGCAGGAACAGTGATCACTGCTTCGGTTACTTCCTGCCCCAGGTAATCTTCAGCTGTTTTCTTCATTTTCTGAAGAACCATGGCAGAGATTTCCTGTGGCGTATAAGGACGGCCATCTATGTCAATTCGTACGGTATTATTGTCACCTTTCATGACCTTATAACTCCAGTGACTGATTTCCTCGGTCACTTCGTTAAACTGGCGACCCATAAAACGCTTCACCGAAGTGATGGTGTTTTGGGGGTTGGTGATCGCCTGGCGCTTGGCCGGGTCACCTACTTTGCGTTCGCCATTTTTTAAAAAAGCCACTACAGACGGGGTTGTACGACGGCCCTCATCGTTGGCTATAACCACTGGTTCGCTGCCTTCCATAACTGCTACGCAGCTATTCGTGGTTCCAAGGTCTATTCCTATTATTTTTCCCATAATTAAAATTTCTCCTTTTTTATACTTCCTTCCGGAAGATATAATGCTTTGTCAATCATTGTGCCGTGAAAGGGAAAAGTGAAAAAATGGCAGTCTGACAGGTGAGAAAGATGTGATTTGGCACTTACGGGGTTGGGCGGCTGTCTTACAGAGGGCTGAGTAGAACACGGATGGTATGGATGAAAGGATATGAATTGGATAATGATAAAACCCCTGAAATCCAATCCATTTAATATCCTTTTATCCACTTCTATCCGTGTTCTATATCATTAGCTGGCGGGCAAAAGGAACCTTCTTTCGACAAAGACCCTTATACCCGTGTTTTCCTCGTTCAACAAAGGGTTGTTATACCCTGTTCCCCGGTTTTTCAAACATCGACCTTCAACCTTATAGGTTAAGCACGTTACTGGATTTCTTCTTTTAACGACTATAGAAAAGGCGCTGATAGTAGAGGTATTTTATTTCAACAGAAAATAAATAAATCAGCTATGCCACAAAGCGTTTTCCGCATCTTCCTTTTTACAGAGTTTGCGGATTATATCCGCCAGACCGCCTTCCAGCGAAAGATCCGGTTCGTCCAGAACCACCACACCTGGAAGCCCGACTACTCTAATTTCAATAAACCTGGCGTGGCCCATATGACCTTACTGGAAAATATGCGGCAAGACCATATCCACTCCCGCGGCTGGAGCGATATCGGCCAGAATATTACCATTTTCCCCGATGGAAAGATTGGCCTTTGCCGCGCACTCGATATCACCCCCGCCGGCATATATGGCGCCAATACCGGCGGTATCTGCATCGAGAACCTTGGCAATTTTGATACCGGCGGCGATGCCATGACGGCCGCGCAAAAAGAAGCCATTGTTAATACCAATGCCATCCTTTGCCTGAAATTCGGATTACAACCCCGCCCTGCCGAAGTCGTTTACCATCACTGGTATGATACCAAAGGCAACCGCTTCTCCGACGGGGATATCAATTCAGGCAAAGTATTGCTGAATAAACTACAGAAAACATGTCCCGGCACCAATTTCTTTCCTGCTCCCGGCCAGGTTTTTAAAGGCAATACGATCACAGCCGCCATTGCCAATTTCTATCCGTTGATCACTACGGCCATGGCGCAATTACAGCAGGCGCCGGTAGCACCCGTTCATACCACTGAAAAAACGGTGACGGCAGATACACTGAATGTACGCGCTGGTCGTGGCATAGAATTCAATATCGTGCGTAAGCTCCCGAAGAATATGAAAATACAGGTGTATGAAACAGTCAGCGAATGGTCACGCATCAATCCTGCTGCGGAAGAATGGGTAAGCGCTAAATATCTTTTATAATAACTAAAACTGATTGCAATGGATACTATGTCAACCGGTACTTCCAAACCAAGTATCTGGGAATTCAAAAAATACAAAGAGTACGAATGGTTCCGTTTCCTGGTGATCAAACTGATTACACTGGTAATACTATATATCGTTGTTCATTTGGTCGTCGATTCCAAAAACAGCAAGTTTGGCTATGAATATTCCAAACTGGATGCGAAACAAATACAGCAGATCAACCGGATCTATTTTGATTCTGCCGGCACAACAGAACCAACACCGCAACCGGATTCAAACGGGGTTCCGGTGCCTGTCAGTGAAAAAACCGAAAAGAAACCCGACCGTTGTATCCGTGCCATCAGCTATATCAGTAACGAATACAATCATAAGATCGAGAAAACACAACTCGATTCAATCAGGAATTATATCTGTTCATCTTCATCTTCTTTTGAAGTCACAAATTTTCTTTCTGATGTACGATTACAGGTACGATCTTATTTCTGGCTGACGGGTCCGATGGTTTATTTTGAAATCATCTTTTGGTCCATCTTCGGTGTGATCTGTTCCTTACTGTTCAATCTTGGCCTTGTAAGCCGTGGGAGTGCGACTTCCGGTAATACAAGTACCGAATTTGACAGCGCCGAAATTCCTTCGCAGGTCGCAAAGATATTATACGCTCCTATCTGTACACTGGTGATCGTACTGGGATATAATTTTTTCAATGATGAAAATATCGTGGATATCAGTTCGAGCAAAGGTGTTATCGTATTTGCCTTTATCGGCGGTTTTTATAGTTCCAGGCTGATCGCCTTTCTTGATCGCTTAAAGGAAGTACTGTTACCACATAGTGCTGCATCGGATGTTCCATCCAACAATATAACAGCACCCCCGCCGATCAATGAAGTATCGATCGCACTGGAACTGGATGAGGATTTCACACCGGAAGATTTAAAAAATGACATTATTGAGACAGGTCTTGGAGATGCTGCTGTCACCCTGCAGAATGATAAAGGCGATGCGCCTGTTACTGCTGCACGAAAGGGAGAAGATCAATCGGCTGTTTTTATGGTATCCAATCTCAAACCTGGCAAGTATATAGTGAAAGCTGCCTGGTCGAAAGAGATCAATGGTACGCCTGTGAACCTGGAGGCCGTACAGGAAGCTGATATAAATTCCGGTGATATGCCTGTTACTATCAAATTAAAGAAGTCCAAAGAAGAAGGCTAAACTCTGTGGCCCTCTGTGTCTCCTCTGTGGCTCTCTGTGTATAATTCCTGTAAGAGAGTTTCAATTCGTAAGTTAATCCTGTAATGCTTTAACCCGGTACTTTACTCCTTGAGTTATACGCAGAGAGCCACAGAGGAGACACAGAGGGCCACAGAAGGGTAATACAACGGAACGGGTATTGCAGGAATGTAGCGCCTTCGATATCTTCAACATTTATTCTTATCCCAATCATAAACCTTCGATATGAAATATAAAATCCTCTCGCTCGATGGCGGCGGTTCCTGGTCGCTTATACAGGCCCGTGTTCTTTTAGATATTTATGGGGATATCCGCGGGCATGCCTTACTGAAAGAATTTGACATGGTCATTGCCAATTCAGGTGGCAGTCTCGTACTCGCCTGCCTCTGCAATGACATGACCGTAAGTGAGATCATTTCTGTACTGGGAAATGAAAAAGACCGTAAACAGGTTTTTTCCCCACTTACCTTCTGGGAAAAACTGCAATGGAAAAATATAGCGAGCCTTTTCACCAAGGTATTAGGCCCGCGCTACCGGATGAAAAGAAAACTGGAAGGACTGCAAAGAGTACTGACAGAACATGATCACTTAAATAAAGAAGGTAAGATCGATACACCAATCGTAAACACGGCGCTTTATAAATTACCAACGATCATCGGCAAGCCTTCCCTTCAAATACTGATCGTGGGCTACGATTATTTCCGGAGAAGAGTGAGTTTTTTCCGCTCCAATACAAAAAGTCTGACCGATAGTTTCAGCAAGTATTATTCCATCACGCTCGGTCATGCGATCCATTGTTCGAGCAATGCACCCGTGAATTATTTTGATGGCCCGGCCGAGATACAAATTGCCAGAACCGATGTAAACGATACCCGCACCTCCTGGTACTGGGATGGCGCTGTATCCGGTTTCAACAATCCCGTGCTGGCAGGATTGGTAGAAGCCTATACGAACAATTATTTATCACAACCGGAATATTGCATTCTCTCTATCGGTACGAGTACCGGCTCACCGGTTGTACTTACCGATGCGGGCACATCCACCGATCCTGTTGTAAAAAATGAAGCATTAAAGAATGCCGGTAACAAGTTTGCCATTACCGATACCAGTTCCGGTTTTGTACAGGATATAAAAAAGTTATCGACAAGTATCCTGGGCGATCCGCCGGATTCAGCCACATTTATCGCTTATTGTTTTCTCGATCCATCATTAACCAATAAGGCCAACCTGGTCAGGATAAATCCCTGCCTGCAGGTAGAAAAAGATGGCAACGGAATTTATGTACCACCAATGGTATATAGGAATATGACTGATGGTGTGAAGCGGTTCCAGGATCTGCTGGATCTCGATATGGATGCCGTGGAAGATAAACAAGTAGCATTGATACAAGAGCTCTGCGATAAATTTATCGTAACAGGTAATGGCGACAGTCTTCCGAATCAACTGATCCGCGGCAGTTACCCGAAAAATGCACAGGATAAAGAGACAAGATACCTGGGTCATCCTACTTATAAACTGGCCAAAGAACAATGGATAAAGTGCAGGTGAGAGCGAACAGAAGCAAGTGTCAAGTTTTAGGTGTTAGATTTTAGGTGTGGAGGGATTGAAGATTTGGCTATTCACTATGTAATCGTATTTTGGTTTCACGCAGCGGATGCGGAGAAGCGGCGGCAATATGATTAACCTGATCCTCATCCAACACCTAAAATCTAACACCTGAAACCTAACCTTAACCCTGACACTTATTTTGTAGCTTGTAACATTAAAAAACCAGTATGCCTGTCCTCCGTTTCTTTACCCGCTTTTTTGGTACCATCTTTCCCAATTTCATCCGGCTGATCAAGGCCTTCCGCGACAAAACCCGCAAGCTGCCTTTCTGGATTGCGATAATGGATTTCCTGTTTGTATTACGCGGCATGGCGCTCTTCCTGGTATTGAACCTGGCTGGCCTGGTTTTCTTTTTTGTATTGAGCCAGGGGATCGACCTGTTAACAGCTATTATGGAGGATTCAAAAAGAAGCTATACGGGCTCTATCCTTTGGCTGGTACTCGGAACTTTTTGCTGGAGCGTGGTCGCAGAATTCGGAGCAAGGTATTCGATGAATGTAACAGACAATTCCGGCAAGACGCTGACCGATGAAAGAGTTGAATGGCGAAAATTATTACAGACTTTTTTCTCACGATTCTTTTTATTCCTTCCTCCACTCACCTTGCTGTTTGGATTTACCAGGGCTGCCGTAGTGAATTATGATTTCTCATTCGCCGGATTTTTTCAATCACTAAAAGATGTGGGCATAACATTGCTCGTATTTATACTGCTGTTTATTCTCATTTATAATTTATATGAGGACCGGCGATGGATCAATAACCTTGGCAAATGGTTACGCTTTCTTCGTCTCGGTAAAGCCGGACAACCCGATGATGAATTAAAATGGCAGGGTAAGCTATATGGTATTTACCGGGATTATATTTTCATGTACCCGGAATCTGCTTTGCCACCCGGTATCGATGATCCCCAAAAAGAAGGAAATGGCGACGCGCTTACCCATTTCCCACAATCGGAAAACATAACACCCCGCAACAGGGTTCCCGCGCGATTTATTTTAAAACGATTCGAGCGGCCCGCCCCGGATGATATCTGGTGCCGCTGGATCTATAAAGTGCCTTTGTCATTTTTCCCGCGTTTACATCGACAAGTATTGATCATTACGCTTACCGGCATCCTGCTGATCTTTACCATCAGCTTTTTACCTATTGACGCCTATAAAGGAATCGGCTCACCAGGACTTATCACGTTTGCATTCGCCTCCTGGCTGGCCGTATACATAGGTATTCTTTTCCTGGATCATGCCAACCCGTTTAAAATAAATCCTCCCTGGCGTTTATTGTTTTTTGGCTGGATGATCTTTTGTTCGTTCATCAATAATGATCATCCCATACGCAAGAAAACAAATGATGCTACAGCTATCGATACAAGGCCCCTGCTACGCGATCATTTTCATAAATGGGCGGCGCTTCATCCGAACGACAGTATCATTGTGTTTGTTTGCGCCGAAGGCGGCGCGATGCGTACCGGTGCTTTTTCTTCGATGATTCTTTCGCGCATCCAGGATATCGATTCTTCTTTTAAAGAAAGAATATTCGCCTTCTCATCCGTATCAGGAGGTTCATTAGGGGTAGGCTATTTCAATGCACTGGCCTATTTCAATTCGCATAAGGATCTATTGAGCAGTGGTAACTTTTACAAGGACCAGGCAAAAGATTTTTTTTCGCGGGATCACCTGGCACCCATCATTGGTAAAATGTTTTACGGCGATCTTGTCAACCTGTTCAGCCCGCGGATGATCCCCGCATTTGACCGCGCAGCTGCTCTGGAAAAATCATGGGAACGCGCCTATGATTCAGATGCAGCTTATAATAATAATATGAATGTGTTCTCTTCCGATTATTTCGCTGTTTACCGTCCCGTTGACAGTATTTTTTATCCTGCCTGGTTCATTAACAGCGAAGAAGTGGAAACAGGTTTGCAGGGATGGATCACGAATATAAATCCACAAACACTCCCGTTGAGCGCTGACAGGGATATCCTGAAAAAAGTACAGGGTACGATC
>CAMLGR010000136.1 GCA_946479615.1 uncultured Bacteroidota bacterium
AGTGGAAGAAGAAAAAGGCAAAGGAAAGAAAAAGGAAATCGTAGAACATACGATCCCGTTTTCCAATATAAAAACAACACGGATACAAATTAAATTTTAAAAGGCGGAGTTCCCTTCCTTCTTCCCGGAGAAGAACCGGAATGAGCTATAAAAACGACAAAAATTCAAAATTAAATTTTAACAGCTATCGGGTAACAACCAATAGCTTTCAAAAAAAGGGTATATGGCAAGTATCAATCTAATTGAAGCCTTCCAGGAGTTTAAAGATGCGGAAAATATAGACCGTCCTACCATGATGAAGGTTGTGGAAGATGTTTTCAAAACATTGCTGCGCAAAAAGTTCGGCAGTGACGAAAACTTTGATGTAATCGTGAATGCGGAAAAAGGTGATTTGGAAATCATCCGTCACCGCATGATCGTGGAAGATGGACAGGTGGAAGACCCGCTTGCCCAGGTGTCTTATTCCGATGCATCCAAGATTGAACCCGATTTTGAAGTTGGTGAAGAATTGTTCCAGGAGATCGACCTGTATGATTTCGGCCGCAGGGCTATCCTGGCTGCCAAACAAACACTGGCCAGCCGGATCAGCGATTTGAAGAAAAACGTACTCGCAAAAAAATATGGCGACAGAACCGGTGAGATCATCAGCGCTGAAGTGTACCAGGTATGGAAAAAAGAGATTCTCCTGCTTGATGAAGAAGGAAATGAGCTGATCCTTCCCAAAAGCGAACAGATACCCCAGGATTATTTCAAAAAAGGAGAAAATATCAGGGCGGTAGTGAAGAAAGTGGACATGAAAAATAATAACCCTGTTATCATTTTATCACGAACTTCACCTGAATTTCTTGCCAAACTGCTCGAGATCGAAGTTCCTGAAATCTTTGATGGCCTTATCGTTATTAAAAAGATCGTGCGTGATCCGGGAGAAAGAGCCAAAGTTGCTGTAGAATCTTACGATGACCGTATTGACCCCGTAGGAGCCTGTGTGGGTATGAAAGGAAGCCGTATTCATGGCATAGTCAGAGAATTAAAAAATGAAAATATCGATGTGATCAACTGGACAAGCAATATCCAGTTGCTGATCCAGCGTTCGCTGACGCCAGCCAAGATCACTACGATGGAACTGGATAACGATAACCATCACGCCAATGTTTACCTGAAACCTGACCAGGTTTCACTCGCTATCGGCCGCCGGGGTGTAAATATTAAACTGGCCTGCGAATTGACAGGGTATGAACTAGATGTTTACCGCGATTCGGAAGAAGAAGGAACAGGAGAGTTTGATGTTGACCTGGAAGAATTCAGCGATGAGATCGAAACATGGGTGATCGATGAACTGAAACGTGTAGGTTGTGATACGGCGAGAAGCGTATTGAATCTTACCGCACAGGAACTGGAAAGAAGAACCGACCTGGAAAAAGAAACGATTGAAGAAGTAAGAAGAGTGTTGCAGGCGGAATTTGAAAAAGAATAAACGTAGTGAATGGTGAATCGTGAATGGTCAATAAGCAGCTTTTTCACATTCACGATTGACTATTGACCATTGACAAATAAAAACACTGAATGGCAGAATTAAAACTTCCTAGATTATTAGCAGCCGCCAAGGAGTTCAATATCGGGCAGGATACCCTGATCGATTTCCTGTTGGGTAAAGGATTCCCTAAAGATGAACTGAAAGCCACGTCAAAGCTGACGGAGGATATGTACCGTGCTTTGCAAATGGAATTCCAGGGCGATAAAGCGGCCAAGATGAAGAGCGATCAGCTCGAGCTTCCCAAGGGAGCACAGGCTGATGCCAAGAAGAAAAAAGAAGACGAAGAGATCAATTTCAAAAAAGAAGAGAAAAAAGTAGTAGTCAAAAAAGAAGAACCGGTAGCAGAAGTAGCGAAAGCAAAAAAAGAAGAGCCCAAAGAAGAACCAAAGAAGGAAGAGAAAGAAGAAGTGGTGAAAATAGAAGCACCTGAGATCGAAAAACCAAAAGTAGTTGACAAGATCGATCTTTCCGGTATTGATTCTTCCACACGGCCGAAGAAAGTCGTAAAGAAAAAGAAAGATGAAGAAGAACCGGTTGTAGCAAAGAAAGAAGAGCCTAAAGAAGAAGTGGCTGAAAAGAAAACAACGAAAGTTGCAGAACCGGAAAAGAAAACGAAAAAAGAAGAAAAAGAAGTTGTTGAAGAAGTAGCGAAAAAAGAAGAACCGGTTGCCGAGGAGGAAACACCGGCTATTATTCAAAATATCAAGGCTGAAAAGATAGAAGGTCCGAAGATCCTGGGTAAGATCGATCTGCCTGTTGATAATGATACACGTCCTAAAAAAGACGAAAAGCGTAAACGCAAACGTATCCCTATCGAGAAAAAACAGGTGGGTGGTAATAACCAGGGCCAGGGTCAGGGCAATAACCAGCAAAGACAGGGCGATGGTGGCGGACAAGGCAGATCCGGTGGCGGTAATTTCAACCGTAACAGCGGTGGCGGACGCGGCAATACCGGCGGTGGCCGTCGCGATAACAGGAGCATCAGCCGTGAGGACAAACAGATAGACGAAAAAGCAATCCAGGAAAAAATAAGAGAAACGCAGGCCAAACTTTCCGGCGGCGGTGGACGTGGCAAGAATACAAAGGCTAAAATGCGCCGTGAGAAAAGACAGGAAATGGCCGATGCCAATGATGCAGCAGAGGATAACAAACTGCAGGTAACAGAATTTATCAGCGTAAGCGAACTCGCCAACCTGATGGATGCAAGCTTTGCAGATGTGATCAGTAAATGTATGAGCCTTGGTATCATGGTGTCTATCAACCAGCGCCTGGATGCAGAAGTAATTGAACTGGTAGCCAGCGAATTTGGTTTCGATGTTGAGTTTATCGACATGGAAAAACAAATGGAAATGGAAGAAGAGGATGAGGAAGATGATGAAGATGAACTGGAGCCACGTTCCCCGATCGTTACGATCATGGGTCACGTTGACCATGGTAAAACATCATTGCTCGACTATATCCGCAGTGCTAATGTAGTTGCCGGTGAAGCCGGAGGTATCACACAGCACATCGGTGCCTACCAGGTGCAGGTTTCCAATGGTAAAGAGATCACCTTCCTCGATACACCGGGTCACGAAGCGTTTACCGCGATGCGTGCACGGGGTGCCAAGGTGACCGATATCGCCGTGATCGTTATTGCTGCAGATGACGCAGTGATGCCACAAACACGGGAAGCGATCAGCCACGCACAGGCTGCCAATGTACCGATGATCTTTGCAATTAATAAGATTGATAAAGATGGAGCGAATCCACAAAAAATATATGAGCAGCTTTCACAGATGAACCTGCTGGTGGAAGAATGGGGCGGTAAGTTCCAGAGCCAGGAGATCGCTGCGAAAAAAGGATTGAACGTAGATAAACTCCTTGAAAAAATATTACTCGAAGCCGAATTACTTGACCTGAAAGCCAATCCGAAAAGAGAAGCGACCGGAACAATTATCGAAGCATCGCTGGATAAAGGTCGTGGCTATGTAGCTACCCTGCTGGTTGAAAACGGCACCCTGAATGCCGGCGATCTTGTAGTAAGCGGACAGCATTACGGCCGTGTAAAAGCCATGTTCAATGAGCGCAACAAGCGTGAAGATGCAGCAGGCCCTTCTGCACCGGCTGTGATCCTCGGGTTGAACGGAGCTCCGCAGGCAGGTGAAAAATTCAGAGTATATGCGGATGAGGCCGAAGCGAAAGATATCGCTAACCGTCGCGCCCAGATATTGAGAGAACAGGGTATGAGAGCGAAGAAACACATCACGCTCGATGAAATCGGTCGTCGCCTGGCACTTGGAAACTTCAAGGAACTGAACGTGATCATCAAAGGTGACGTGGATGGTTCGGTTGAAGCGTTGAGTGATTCATTACAAAAACTGTCGACAGAAGAAATAGCCGTAAGAGTATTGCTGAAAGGTGTGGGCCAGATCTCTGAAAGCGATGTGGTACTGGCTACGGCATCCGATGCTGTGATCCTCGGGTTTAATGTTCGTCCTTCTGTACAGGCCAACAGGCTTGCTGAAAATGAAGGAGTGGAGATCAAATTGTATTCTATCATCTATACTGCGATCGATGAGATCAGGAGTGCGATGGAAGGAATGCTGGAACCAAAGGTGCAGGAAAAGATCGTTGCCAATGTGGAAGTGAAAGACGTTTTCAAATTCGACAAGGCTACCGTCGCCGGTTGTTATGTACGCGACGGAAGGATCAAACGCGATTCCAAAGTCCGCCTGATCCGCGACGGTATCGTGGTATACCCGGTTGGCGAAGGCGCTGTAGCCGAACTGGCTTCCCTGAAACGTTTCAAAGACGATGTAAAGGATGTGCAGATGGGTATGGAATGCGGATTGACCATTAAAAACTATAACGATATCAAGGCAGGCGATGTGGTTGAAGCCTACGAAGAAGAAGAAGTAAAGAGGACCTTATAAATAAAAATGGCTCCCGGCCCCGGCCGGGAGCCATTCCTTTCTCTACCAAACTTTTGTTAAATACCTTCCTTTCCGTTCCTATCCGGCAGAAGGGAAACTATTTTTGAGCACCATGTTTACCAAGAAAAGAATACTGACCATTATACTGTTGTTTGTAACAGGTATTGCAATGGCACAGGGACAGGCCCGGAAAACAGTGGCCGATAAGATCGTTGCCGTGGTCGGCGACCGCATCATTTTACAATCAGATATCCGCAACTCGATCGAGGATGCCAAAAGACAGGGTAGCACAGTACCTGATGGCGCCGAATGCATGCTGATGGAACAGGCGCTCGTATCAAAAGTGCTGATGTTACAGGCAGAAAAAGATTCATTGCCGGTTACCGATGAAGATGTGGAAGCAGAACTGGATCAGCGTATCCGCTACTTTATCAACCAGGTCGGAAGCCAGCAGGCACTGGAAGAATATGCCGGTAAAACTATTTACCAGATAAAAGACGATGCCCGCGAATCAGTAAAAGAAAGAAAGCTGGCAGAAGCCATGCAACAGAAAATTGTAGGCGGGGTAAAGATCACGCCTACAGAAGTAAAGAACTTTTTTGATAAAATTCCAAAGGATAGTCTTCCTTTCTTCGAATCGGAATTTGAAATAGGACAAATCGTTGTTTATCCCAAAGCCTCCCGTGAACTCGAGCAGTATATCGTGGCTGAAATGAACAACTACAAGAAACAGATAGAATCAAAAGTGGCCACGTTTGAACAACTGGCGCAACGTTACTCCCAGGACCCTGGTAGCAAGGACAGGGGCGGACGGTACCAGATCAACCGAAATGAAAAAACATGGGACCCTGTATTTCTTTCTACCGCTTTCCGTTTGAAAGAAGGAGAAATATCGGCCCCTGTTAAATCCGATAAATTTGGCTACTTCCTGATTCAAATGGTGGAAAGAAGAGGTGATGATGCAGATGTAAGATTGATCCTTCGTGTGCCGCCGGTAACAGATGCCGAGATCACACAGGCTATTGCCAAACTGGATACAGCACGTTCCAAGATTATAGCTGGTACGATTGGTTTTAATGAGGCTGCCCTGAAATACAGTGATGACGAAGCGACCAAATTTTCCGGCGCCTTTATCCTGAACAGGGATGGGGCTCCTTATGTGACGATCGATCAGCTGGACAAGGAAATGGTAGCCGTGATCAGTAAAATGAAAGTGGGTGAATATTCCCAGCCGGCTGCTTTTACCGGTGACCAGGAGAAAAAAGGTGTGCGTTTTGTGTACCTGAAATCCCGGTCCGAGCCGCATCGTATGAATATCAAGGACGACTACAGTAAAATATCCCAGATGGCGCTGGAGGAAAAGAAATCCCAGACCCTCGATAAATGGATCAAGGCAAAGATTCCTACCTATTTTATTATGGTGGATGATGTCACCAAAGGCGATTGCCCGGCTTTGCAGAAATACGTGAGTACGGATACTGCGGGTAATTAAAAAATGTAAAATATAGAACCGCAAAATATAAAATGTAAAAGGACTGTCCGAAATCCGGGCGGTCCTTTTACATTTTGCATTTTATATTTTGCGGTTCTACATTTCTCTTCTTATTCCTGAATAGCTTACCTTTGCGCCTTCATTACTTCTAATGAGTGACGCGATCAAACATGAATGCGGTTTAGCATTTATCCGGTTAAGAAAACCCTTCTCATATTACCAGCAGCAATATGGCACCGTCATGTGGGGACTTAATAAGCTCTACCTCCTGATGGAAAAACAGCACAACCGTGGCCAGGATGGTGCGGGAGTAGCCACTGTCAAGCTGAATGTAGAGCCTGGTTACCCGTTTATGCACCGCAAACGCAGCAATGCGCCACAGGCTATCGTGGACCTTTTCCAGCAAATAGGGAAAGAGATCGATGAGCTCGAACAATACCATCCCGGTATCCGCAATCACCCGGGACTGATGAAAGGTCATGTGAGCTTCCTCGGCGAACTCTTGTTGGGTCACCTGCGGTATGGAACACAGGGAAAAAATAAACTCGAATACTGCCATCCTTTTATCAACCGCGAGACGATCCCTGCCCGCAATCTTGCACTGGCAGGTAATTTCAATATTGTCAATACCGACGAATTATTTGAACTGGTAGGAAAAGAACCCAGTGAAAATATGCGTTTCAGCGATCTCGCTGCGATGATAGAACTCATGCATACCTTCCTGTGCCGCGAAGATGAAAAGTCGCCGGAAAAAATGGATATCACCAAAGTGCTGAAGAAAACATTGCCTTTATTCGACGGAGGTTTCCATGTGGCTGGATTTACGGGCAACGGTATCGGTTTTGTCTTCCGTGATGCACATGGTATCCGGCCTTCCTATTATTTTGTCAATGATGAAGTGGTAGTAGCTGCATCTGAAAGAGCAGCGATTCGTACTGCTTTCAATGTAGGAGAAAATGAAGTCAAGGAACTGATGCCGGGTATGGCGCTGATCGTTAATGAAAGCGACGAAGTGGAAATAACACAGATCCTGGAGCCAAAAGAAAGAAAAGCCTGCAGCTTTGAACGTATTTATTTTTCAAGAGGCAGTGATGAAAAAATATACCGCGAGCGGAATGCACTTGGTTATCATTTGAGTGAACAGGTATTGAACGCGATCGATCATGACCTGAAGGACACTATTTTTTCTTTCATACCCAATACGGCAGAAGTGGCATTTTACGGAATGCTCAAAGGAATGGAAGACTACCTGAGCAAAACCAAGATCGAACGGATATTAAGCTGGGGAAATGATATCGATCCGGAAAAACTCAAAGAAATCATCAACCGTCGCATACGCATCGAAAAAGTAGCGATCAAGGATGTAAAGATGCGGACGTTTATCAGTGAAGATGTAGGCCGGAATGAAATGGTGCAGCACGTGTATGATGTTACCTATGGTACCGTGAAAGCGGGTCAGGATACACTGGTTGTTATCGATGATTCTATTGTACGTGGTACTACTTTGAAGGAAAGTATTATCCGTATGCTGGCCAGGCTGAAACCTAAACGCATCATCATCATATCTTCTTCGCCGCAGATCCGCTACCCGGATTGTTATGGCATCGATATGAGCAAGATGGGCGATTTCATTGCGTTCAATGCCGCAGTGGAACTGATGAAGGAAAGAAAAAAAGAAGATTGCCTGAAAGACCTGCTGCAAAAATGCAAAGACCTCCAGCGCAATAATCAATTGCATACCGAGAATGTGGTCAAGCAATTGTACAAACAATTTACTACAGAGGAAATATCAAGGAAAATAGCACAACTGATCACACCGCCGGACTTAGGCATACCGGTCGATGTTATTTTTCAAAGTATAGAAGACCTGCACAAATCATGTCCCAATAACCTGGGCGATTGGTACTTTACCGGTGATTATCCAACACCCGGAGGTAACAAAGTGGTCAATAAAGCCTTTATGAATTATATGGAAGGGAAAAATGTACGGGGATATTAAGGAACTATTACGGATTGTCGATTTCGATATAATTATGAATTAGGAATTATGAATGGTCGTTCGCCATTCATAATTCTTAATTCAAGCCGACTTCTTTAATTTAGTAAGTCCGCTTATCGTACATCAAAAATCTTTTTATTGAAAACACTACTTCTTGTCCGTCATGCAAAAAGTGACTGGAACGACCCCTCTCTGAAAGATTATGATCGTCCCTTAAATGACCGTGGTAAAAGAGATGCACCGATGATGGCGCAACGATTGATCGATAAGCGTGTAAAGATCGATGCATTCATATCCAGTTCTGCCAAGCGCGCCCGTAAAACCGCTGAGATCTTTTCTTATGCATTCAACCGGAAAAAAGAAGATATTGTCCTGGTGGATGATCTTTACCTGGCGCAGCCTTCCGTATTTCTCGATGTGATCAATAAAGTAAGCGATGATCATAATTGCATAGCGGTGTTCTCACATAATCCTGGTATAACCGATTTTGCCAATACATTATCGGAGGTAAGAGTAGACGATATGCCCACCTGCAGCATTTATGCAGTAAGGTTAAGAGTGAAACACTGGAAAGATTTTACCGATTCCAATAATGAATTCTGGTTCTTCGATTACCCACGTGCAGGCGAATAAATTTTTTCTTCCAGTTTTTTTATCAATGATTCAACCGCTGCCGGTAATGATTCAGCAGCCGTGCAGGGTTTGATCTTATAATCAAACTGATGCGCTGCCTGCAACGCTTCCTTCAATGAAAATTTTTGCTGGGGTATACAACAAGCCAGTTTTTGTTGTGAAAGATAACCGGAGAGGTATTCCTGTTCCGGTTGACCCGGGGTAGCCACGAGGATCGATTTTTTACCCAGTACGGCAAGATCCATTACAGTCGAGTAACCGCTGCGGCTGATCACCAGTTCTGCACGTGCAGCTTCCTTAGTATATTCTTCAGTAGAAAGATGATTAAAAAAAACAATGTCGTTGGTAGAAGGGATCAATGAACTTTGTGCCGGCAGCCCTCGTACAATAGTAGCCGTGCCATTATAATGACTGATATCATGAATGATCCTGTTTTCAAAAATAGTCCGTTGCGGTTCGGGCCCTGATAAAGAAATAAACAGGTGCTGTTTTTTAACCGCTTCCTGTTTTGGCTGCAATCTCGATAAGATGCCGGTATAATGGACAGGGATGGCAGGCATTTTCAGAGGGTGCGACAGATCGCCCGCCAGGTTATCCTTTCCGGGTTGATCGGGTACCCAGCAGCAGGTAAACCGGTTGATAAACCGGTAATTCTGCTTTTGCAGCAGGTTTGCCACCGGCTGACCGCCGGGGCCTTTCAATCGCAACTGGTGGGTTATAAAGACACTGGTAATTTCAGGGTGATACAGGCCAAACCGATTATCCGAGATCACGGCATCGAACCCATATTCTTCTACCGCCATTTTCAGCCATCTGTGTTCTGTTTTGATCGCCCGCAGCAGCCGGGGAGACTGTAGCAGCAATCGTAGCAACAGTGTACGGGAGGAGCGGCCATATTTTACCCGGTAGCCCGGCAATGATAAAAACGGCAGATCAGGGAACTCGGCCACTAAAAGGGCTTTTTGAGGGCCTTCCCCGGCCAGCCAGACCTCTGCATACTTCAGCAGCTCATAAATGACAGGAATACAACGCGTAGCATGTCCCAGGCCCCAATCCAGGGGGGCTACGAGGATGCGTGGTTTACGACGTTTTTTTTCCTCCTGGCCATGATCAGCGTTAATTTTTATCATTTTAGTCGGACGGGATACTAATTTCTTTGTAAAATAGTTTTAATTTGGGAGCGTTCGCGTCAAATTTTCCGTTCCCTTTTGCGTTGAACACCATAAATTCCGAATATGAAGAACATCACTAAATTATCATTGTTATTGCTGCTGGCAGGAATGTTGCTTATTTCTTCCTGCAGCCGTAACTATTATTCCGGTTCCGGTAAGGGCAGCAACTGCGGTTGTCCCAGCCATAAAGGAATGTCAGGGTATTAAATTTTGAGCGGAGATGAAAATGCCAACCCGTGATTTATTAGTCTTGCTGAAAAATGAGTTCATGAGCCAACGGGCTATTGATCATGAAGTCGAATGTCTGAATGATATTCTTCACACAGCTGAATCAGACGATCGTTTTTGTATTGCACATGAACTGGTGGACAGGAACAGGATCACCTGCAAGCCAAAGAAAATCCTGAAAGTAATTCGGTATGTAGAATTACCGCCATTCAGGTTTTTGATCAACAAGAATTAGAGCATAATTTTTTTATAGAGGAAGAGAGATCAGCGATGGTCTCTTTTTTTATTTCACGCAAAGCCGCGAAGAAGAACGCAAAGAATGTTTAGCACGGATATACGGACGGTCAAAAACTTTCTGCGTATCCGTGGCTAATAGTTTTTAAATGCAAATGATCATGATAATAACAAATGATTAGCCTACGGTTTTACCATGGGTTTATACCTGTTTTATAATAATCCCTTTGCGCCTTTGCGAAAGCTTTGCCTCTTTGCGCGAAACCCTCACGATAGTTTCTTCAACGCTTCTCTCAGCTTCCCGATCATTTCAGAAATATCTTCTTTCTTACAAGTGCCTACACTCAGGCGGTACCAGGCCGAACTGCGGCTTGCACCAAAAGCATAAAACGGAACCACCGCGAGTTTAGCTTCATCCAATATGTAGGCAGTTACATCGCCCTGGTCCTTGAGTAATTTACCCGATTCAGTCTTCTTACCTGTCAAATCAATTTTTATGGTAAGATAAATAGCTGCTTCAGGAGTAATTGCTTCTACCGGCAACCCTTCGTTCTTCAACATGGTAAATCCATCATAAATACGATGCAGTCTTTCTTCGATCTCTTTTTTGAAATGCACCAGGTATTTCTGAATTGCAGGTTTATTATTCAGGAAATGAGCCACTGCTTTTTGTTCGGCCATAGGCGCCCAGGCACCCAGGTGGGTAAGGATCGCCTTCATTTTATTGATTATGGTTGCTGGTCCAAAACTCCAGCCTACTCTCACGCCAGTCGCAGCAAATACCTTACTGATCGCATCGATATAGATCGTGTATTCACGCATTGCGGGTCTTAATGAAACCGGGTCATAATGCTGAATGGCTCCATAAGTAAGATGCCAGTACATCTGGTCATACATCACATATAATTTCTTTTCTGTATCGCCCCTGCGTTTGTTCTCTTCCAGTACCAGGTCGCAGATCGCTTCCAGGTCTTTTTTCTTGAAAGTAGTACCGGTCGGATTTTGCGGCGAGCATAAGGCTATCAATGTCGCTTCTTTGATATGCGGCCGCAGATCATCTGCCGAAGGCATGAAATTATTTTCTGCTTTGGCTTCGACAACAATATGTTCACCGCCTACAAAATGTGTATAGTGGTTATTGTTCCAGCTTGGTACTGCATAAATGACCTTATCTCCTTTATCACAAATAGCTCTGAATACTGCATAGATCAATGGACGGCCACCCGAGGCCACCAATGTTTCATTGATACCATAATCAAGTCCTTCTGTTTCTTTGGTAAAAGAAGTCACCGCTTCACGGAGATCGAGATTGCCTTCAGCGGCGGGATAATTGGTAAAGTGTTTCCGATACGCATCTACGATCGCATCTTCGAGTTCTTTGGGGATGGGGAAAATGGAAGGATCAAAATCTCCTACTGTAAAATTATAAATACGCTCACCCTGGCGGATCTTTTCTCTTATTTCACCACCCAGTTTTACAATTTCGGAACCGATCAGTGTTTCGGATAAATGAGACAATTTCATGGGGCAAAAGTAAGACTTTTGGAGTGAGAGGATGTACGATGTTGGATGTACGGTGTACGACTATCCTATACAAAAAAATCAGTTCATTTATAGAACTGACGTACACCGTACATCCAACATCGTACATTACTTACTGCGTCTTATCAGTAAATTTCTTTTCTGCTTCTTTCGCTTTTTCAAAATCCAGTACTACACCATTAATGCAATAGCGAAGACCGGTTGGCGGCGGACCATCATCGAATACGTGACCCAGGTGTGATTTGCAACGGCCGCATTGCACTTCTGTTCTTTTCATACCCAATGTATTATCGGGTGTGTAAATAATACTGCCTTTACTGATAGGTTCGTAAAAGCTGGGCCATCCGCAACCGCTTTCAAACTTGGTATCACTTTTAAACAAAGGATTTCCACAGACCGCGCAATAATAAGTACCGATCTCTTTGGAATCTTCGTATTTACTGGTCCAGGGTCTTTCGGTGCCTTTCTGACGGGCGATATAATAGACTTCCTGGGGAAGTATCTTTTTCCATTCCTGTTCCGGCAGATCTACTTTAGAGCTGTCGGTCGTAGAATAGATGGGGTTCTTTTTTTGAGTGCTATCCATTTTTTCCGTTTTTGTAGTGGGACTGGTTGATTGGGAATAGCTGCATTGCTGCATGGCAGCTGCTATGGCAATGAAGAATATGAGCGTTATTTTTTGCATCATCTTATTTTATAACAAATTTACGTACAGGTGGTTCGGTTGGTTTGTCGGGCATTTGTCAATGCCGGTATCTTAACATTTCCTTCGCGGCCATGAATTTACTCCAAAACTTAGGCCGGCGACCCATTTTTTAGCCTGCGTACATTATATTTGTTTTTCACCAAGAGACAATCGTGCTTATGTTCAATTTGATCCTGTTTGGACCGCCCGGGAGTGGTAAAGGTACCCAGTCAGAAAGACTGGTAGAGAAGTATGGGCTGGTACATCTTTCTACAGGCAACCTGCTGCGGGAAGAGATAAACCAAAAAACACCGTTAGGGCTGGAAGCCAAGAGTTTTATGGATAAGGGCCAACTGGTACCCGATGAGGTAGTGATTGGAATGGTAGATTCC
>CAMLGR010000137.1 GCA_946479615.1 uncultured Bacteroidota bacterium
TATGTACCGGATGATGAAAAGAAAGCGATATTATCCTACGTACTGGAAAACAAAACCGGTCAACAAAAAGAATTTACAGGAGCTAAAGAACCGGCAGATACATTCCGGAATCTTCCTTATAATATGGTGGGTTATTATAAATTCCTCAGTCCTGAAGGGTATCCTGCGATTGGCCCACCCTGGGGAACCTTAACGGCGATTAATCTTAACACCGGCGAACATATCTGGAAAACACCATTGGGAGAATATCCTGAATTAAAAGCAAAGGGCATTCCAGCTACCGGCACAGAAAATTATGGAAGTTCGGTGGTAACAGCAGGTGGCATTTTATTTATTGCTGCTGCCAGTGATGGCAAGCTAAGAGCTTTCAATAAACGAACAGGTAAATTATTATGGGAATATGATCTGCCTGCACCCGGGTTTGCCACCCCATCTGTGTACCAGGTAAACGGGAAGCAATACCTTGTCATTGCCTGCGGCGGCGGGAAATTAGGAACGAGGTCGGGAGATTCGTTTGTAGCGTTTACAGTAGAGAATTAATTAAGAATTAAGAATGATGAATGATGAATACCGGAAAACTGATCATTCGTTATTGACTATTCATCATTCTTCATTCATAATTCATAATTCTTAATCACCATTCTCCTACAGTTTCATATCACCGATGATCGCCTTGATCTTCGCATCCAGTTCATCGTTCACTTTATCAAAGTTGGCGGCGCTATTTAATTTGGAATGAATGCTGAAATAGAATTTGATCTTGGGTTCAGTACCGCTTGGACGCGCCGATATGGTACTCCCATCTGCCAGGATGAATTGCAAGACATTTGATTTGGGCAATTCTATCTTCCATTCCTTTCCTGTTTTCAGGTCCTTGCCTTTTTGCAGTTCATAATCCAGCAATTGAGCAACATCCGATCCATTGATTGTTTTTGGCGGATTGCTGCGATAACTTTCCATCATCGCAGCAATTTGCTGCTGGCCATCCATTCCTTTTTTGGTAATGGAAATAAGATTTTCTTTATAGAATCCATACTGGATATACAGTTCCACCAATTTATCAAACAAGGTTTTGCCTTTCTGTTTTTCATAGGCAGCCATTTCGCAAAGTAAGGCCACGGCGCTGACCGCATCTTTATCACGGATCTTATCCCCGATCATCAATCCAAAACTTTCTTCACCTCCTATTACATAGTTTTCTTTGCCTTCTTTTTCACGGATCATTTCAGCGATCCATTTAAATCCTGTCAGTACATTATAACAGGATACATTGTTGCCTTTCGCGATCTGGTTGATCATACCCGTGGTTACAATGGTAGTAATCACCATATCGTTCGGTTGTGCCACGCCCTTTGTCTTTCTTGCTTCCATTACATAGTTAAAAGCAAGCACGGCAGTCTGGTTCCCATTCATCAACACCCATTCACCATGATTATTCTTAATACCGATCCCTACCCTGTCGGCATCCGGGTCGGTTCCCAGTAAGATGTCGGCATCGAGCTCCTTTGCATTTTTCAGGCCGATGCTCATGGTTTCCTTTTCTTCAGGGTTCGGATAACTGACCGTGGGAAAGTTACCATTGGGTTCGCTTTGTTCTTTTACGATATGTACATTGGTAAATCCAAAACGCTTCAGTACTTCCGGCACCAGTGTAATACCCGTGCCATGAATCGGCGTGTACACGATCTTCAGGTCATGCTGTTTGGCAATGATATCGGGATATACGCTCAGGCTTTTCACCATCGCCATATAGGCTTCATCTATCTCTTTGCCAATGATCGTAATATTTTTTTCGCCGCCTGACCATTTTACATCATCCACGCTGGCGATCTTTTCCACCTCTTTGATCACGTTTTTATCGTGTGGCGGCACCAGTTGCCCGCCATCGTTCCAATAGGCTTTATAACCGTTGTATTCTTTCGGATTATGCGAAGCGGTACAAACCACTCCGCCCTGGCATTTCAGATGGCGGATAGCGAATGATAATTCAGGAGTAGGACGAAGGCTTTCAAAAAGAAATACCTTAATGCCATTTGCGCCAAATACATTGGCGGTCGTCTCCGCAAAGAAACGGCTGTTATTGCGGCTATCATGTGCTATTGCTACACGAACTTCCTGGTCCGGGAATGATTGTTTGAGATAATTGGCATAACCCTGTGTGGCCATTCCCACGGTATATTTATTCATGCGGTTAGTGCCTACGCCCATGATTCCGCGAAGACCACCGGTACCAAACTCCAGGTTGCGGTAAAAAGCATCCGCCAGTTCATCCGGCTTTTCTTTCTGCAATCTCTTTATCTCATCTTTTGTAGCCTGGTCAAAACTTCCGTTAAGCCATGTATTTACTTTATCCTGAATCGCAGCATCCATAAAATCAAAATTTAACGTTAATTATGAGCCTGAAAGTTATTGAATTTTACCTTTTCAAACTGAAAAGAAGAGCAAAACGTATTTTTGTTACAAATAATCTTAGCTGCCAGTGTCCTTTTTTACAAAGCCTTCTACTTATTTATGGTGTCCAAAGATCTTTTTCGTACTGCTGATGCTATGTACAGGCGCTGATTCATTTGCCCAGGATTCAATTCCCCCCGGAATAAAGACGTATATAACAAGCCATTCAAAAAGCCCTCCTGGTTACTATTATTCCAGCGAATACCTGGTACTGAAACAAAGTGAACTGGCTTCTTTCAGTCATAATTATTTTACAGGTGATACGACGGTTTCCGAAGAAACAAAAGCTATTCAACAGCAGCAGCGCGAATTCCTCGACCGGCATAGCAAAGATTCGATTCTCCCAAAAAAGAATACCAGCCGCTTGTGGCTGATCGGTGGTTTGAATACGATCGGGTATGGCGGCACACTGATCATTCTCAATAATACCTGGTATAAAAATTATGCCCATACTTCTTTCCAGACATTTGACGACCATAAAGAATGGTTGCAGGTGGATAAACTGGGTCATGCCTGGACTGCTTATAATACAGGGAAAGCCTCTGCCGCTATGTGGGAATGGGCAGGATTGCCGCATAAGAAAGCAGTGCTGGTTGGCGGGTTGAGTGGTTTTGCTTTTTTAACAGGCATTGAATTTCTCGACGCGCATTCTGCCAAATGGGGCTGGAGCTGGAGTGATATTGGCGCTAATATAACAGGATCGGGGCTGTTTATGGGACAGGAGTTTCTATGGAACGAACAACGGATCCAGTATAAATTCTCCTTTCATAAGAATACCTATGGCGATCCGATGCTGGAAAAACGCGCAGATGACCTGTTTGGGAAAACCTGGTATGAAAGAATGCTGAAGGATTATAATGCACAGGCTTATTGGTTCAGCGTTAATATCAAATCATTTTTTCCTTCCGGTAACTGGCCGGCCTGGTTGAATATTGCTGTAGGATACGGCGCAGATGGTATGTACGGCGGATTTGAAAATAAATGGACAGACAACCTGGGCAATGATATAACGAGATATGATATCAACAGAACAAGACAGTTCTACCTCTCTCCTGATATTGATTTTACAAAGATCAAAACCAAAAGCAAATTCCTGAAAACCGCTTTCTCTTTTTTGAATTCTTTTAAATGCCCTGCGCCGGCTCTGATGCTGAACCCGAAGGGGAAATGGAAGATGTATGCGGTGTATTTTTAATTCTAATTCATAATTCTTAATTCATAATTATGAATTAAGAATTATGAATTATGAATTATGAATGGGAGTATAATCTAACACCTAACATCTAAACCCTATTTCATATACGCTCCTATCACATGCTCGTCATCCACTTCCACATAAATATGTTCCTGTAAAGTAGTAGCGATGGAAATGCCTACATAATCAGGACGCACAGGAAATGAATTATGACTGCGCTCGATCAGTACCAGGGTTTGAATTTTTTTGGGGTAAAATGCCAGGAAAGGTTTTAAAGCATATAACAATGTCTTACCGCTATTGGCAACATCATCGATAACGATCACTACTTTTTCGTTGAAATCGATTTCTTTACTAAGCGTAATCTCGCCCGGCTTTTTTTTATCGAGGGAGATGCTGATCAGTTCGGTAGGAACGGGACTTATTTCCGCGATCAGTTTTTGAATATTTTTTGCCACGATGCTTCCGCTTTCACGGATACCGGCCAAAATGAGCAATTTTTCTTCGGAATTATTCTCGACAACCTGGAGAGCCATTCGTCGGAGTTTTTTCCCGGCCACAGACTGGTCGAGAATGTAATTTTTCGCAGCAGACATAATGAGGATAAAATTTAATCTTTTAATGGCTTGAACAAACCGTAAATTAGCAATTGTATTCAAAACCTCTATGCAAATAGCACAACAAATTTTATTTATTCTGATCGGCGGGCTTGCCATCGGCCTGTTTACCTTTAAAATAAAACAGATCGTTCGTAATATCCGCCTCGGGCGGGACGAAGAAATAAGGGATAACCCCCAACTCCGCTGGAAAAATGTGCTGTTGCTGGCTTTCGGGCAAAAGAAAATGTTTCGCAACCCCCTGGTGGCGGTCCTGCATTTTTTTGTGTATGCCGGGTTTATTATCATCAATATTGAAGTACTGGAAATTGTACTCGATGGCATTTTCGGCACCCATCGTTTGTTTGCGGCACCGTTGGGTAGTTTGTACACATTCCTGATCAATTCCTTTGAGGTGCTGGCCCTGCTGGTGTTATTGGGCTGTGCTATCTTTTTTATCCGCCGGAATGTTATCCGTTTGAAACGCTTTATCAGTAAAGATCTCGACGGATGGCCACGCAGCGATGCGAATTATATCCTGATCACCGAGATCGTGCTGATGACGCTGTTCCTGTTCCTGAATGCCAGCGATACCTTATTACAGGCAAGAGGGGTTGAACATTACTCTTCCCATCTTACCGGTAATTTTGTTTTTTCCCAATACCTGCATCCTGTATTAAATGGTGTCAGCAACAGCGGACTTGAAATGATCGAACGCGGCTGCTGGTGGCTGCATATCGCCGGTATTTTTGTTTTTTTAAATTACCTCCCTTATTCCAAGCATCTTCATATTATCCTGGCTTTTCCCAATGCCTATTATGCGCGGCTGAAGCCGATGGGTGAAATGGAAAATATGCTATCTGTACAAAATGAGGTCCTGTATGCGATGCAACCCGAACTGGCCCCTGTGGCGGCAGCTACGGATGCACACAAAAAATTCGGGGCCAAAGATGTAACAGATCTTAGCTGGAAAAATGTACTGGATGCGTATAGCTGTACAGAATGCGGTCGTTGTACGGCTGCCTGCCCGGCGAATATTACCGGTAAATTATTATCTCCCCGCAAGATCATGATGGATACCCGTGACCGCGCAGAAGCGATCGGGAAGAATATCAATGCCAATAAAGAATTTAAAGAAGATGGCAAAACACTTTTGCACGATTATATTTCGGTAGAAGAATTACGTGCCTGCACTACCTGCAATGCCTGTGTACAGGAATGCCCTGTCAGTATCAATCCGCTCGATATCATTTTACAGCTCCGCCGCTATCTTGTCATGGAAGAAAGCAATGCCCCGCAGGAATGGAATGGTATGTTCAGCAATGTAGAAAACAACTTTGCTCCCTGGAAGTTTTCGCCGGATGAGCGCGATAAATGGGCGGAAGAGATGAAATAAGAAATGAAAAATAAGGAATAAGGAATGAGAAAATAAATGTAAAATGTAGAACCGCAAAATGTAAAATATAAAAGGGGTTTCCGATTAACAGACACCCCTTTCTCATTTCTAATTCCTTATTTCTTATTCCTTATTTTCTATCTTTCATCCGCACTCGGTCCATACATTCCCGGCACCGGCACGTCCAGCAAACGCAGATAGACCGATAACTGCCCGCGGTGATGATAAAGATGGCTGAAGGCCCAGCCACGCAGCGCCGCTTTTTTAGGTGTTTGAAACGCCACCTGCTCTCCTCTTTTTACTGTCCATAATTTCTCCAGGTCCGCATCGGATGCTTTTTCAAGCGCAGCAATACTATTATCAAGATTCGTTTGATAAATGCTTATCAGTTCTTCCTGTGAAGCCGCTGTACGCGGGTTGAAAGGATGCGCCAAAAAATCATACACATCATTGGCAAGCATCTCGGTGATCCAATGAGGAACTTCGGCGATATGTGTAGCCAACCTGCCTATTGACATTGATTTTGCATGCGGTTTCCAGTTTTTTTGATCCAGCGGTACTTTTTCAAGTATTTTTTTGGTAAGTGTCGCTTCGTGTTTCAGTTCAGCAATGAATGCTTCTTTAATGGCCATACTTATTTTTTAAGTGGATGATGAATCTTTGGATTTATGTTTATCAAAACGATCTACCTGGTGACCGATACGATCCGCCAGTTCTTCGGGATGTTCTATCTGGTGAGCTGCGTCTTTTTTTTTGAATATACGCCATAATTGTATGATCGCAGTAATGGCAAAAATGCCTCCTATCACCCAATTCAAAACGTGTTGGTTGTTACTGATCTTGCTGGCGATCAGCAATCCACCGAAGATGAAGACACAGTTGCCGATAAAAGTGCCCAGGCCGATGCCAATGATATAGGTATTATAATGATCCTTTCGCGGAAGCAATACTTTTTTTGTAAATAACACCGTGCTCCAGCCAAACCAGAAGGGAATCTGCACCGGGTTAACGGCACTCATCACCAAACCCAGTACAAATCTTGGCAGCGTACTGCTCAAAATGATATTCTTTTGTACCGAAGGATGCATGGCTGCATAGAAACTGGAGATCGCAAGCGCCAGTACGATCCCGAGCGTGACCCATTCCAGCGCCCGGAAGATCTTTTCCTGTTTTCTCACCCAATCCATAGCCACCAGCGAAAGCCGTACATAAATGATCTCTGTTAATAAAGAACCTGCTGAAAATAACATCGCTGGAGTGATCCCATCGCTGATGGATATTTGCATCGCAGCAATATTCAGGGTTCCCAATGGCAATGAACCAAGGAAACTAACGAGCATGCCGGTAAAAAAAATGCGGATCAATGGATGCATGAGTGCGAAAATAGTATGTTCCGGCGAAAGAGAGAGCAGTTGGCAATGGGCAGTTGGCAGTTGCACACTATTAATCAAATCTTTCAAGCATCTTAAAATGCCTGTGCGATTCCTGCAGGTATTTCCAGCCTTTGGTGAAGGACCAGTAAGGCGTTCCGTTCTGATGATTGTAGCGGCTGATACGGTATAATGCTTTCCAGTGCTGAAGGATCACGCCATACGCCTGCCAGATACTCATGCCGCAATCGTAAATATGATTAGGCTCTGCCCCGCAACCATTGAATTCAAGAATGAGGAAGTTCTTTCCCTGTTTCAGGTCTTCGATCGAACTGGTCTTGATATCATAGCGGCCATAATAAAATTTATCCGTGTAATGACTAAGGTTATCGAATACTTTCAGCAGGTCGGTATCTATTTCCTTATGGAGATTGGTGAAATGAGCGCCGCGGTTGTGATTGCCGGCATAAGACAGGTAAAATATTTCACCCTCCGGTATCACCCTTGTAAAACGGTGACCATGCCGGTGCTCCATTTCTTCGAGACGGTGTTTGGCGCGCGGATGTATTTCGATCAGTTGTTTCAGTGTAGCAATGCCATCACCGGTCACGTGCAGCAATTCTTTATGAATAAACCCGCTGACAATGCCGGTTGGCTGGTCAGGATAGCGATAATAGAATACGCTCACTTCTACCGGCAATTCAACAAGATCCTGTACAATATATTCTACGGGAATGCGCTCGTGGTATTTGATAAGCTGCTCTTCGCTGTCGATCTTCCGGAAGAGGATCCCTTTCATACCGATATCGGGTTTTACAATAAAGGGATAGGAAAATCCCGCCTGCTGTATTTTCTGTTTTACTTCATCATAAGGCCAGTCATGCATGATATAAATGGTACGTGGCACCAGTTGAGGAGGCAACTGATCATACATTTCCTTTTTGCCTTCTCCTTCAAAACCGCCGAATGTAATAGTTGGATTGGATGAACTGAAAAACCAGAAAGAACCGCTTCGCAGGCAATACCAGAACCATACAAAGCTGATGGGAAAATAGAGTACATAAAAATTCCACAGTTCCCAGTTCGTGAATTTTTGAAAAAATCGTTTAATCATGACTGCTGACAAAAGTAATGAAGGAATGTTTAAAATAGTAAGGTTTCTTCCATAGTGAGGCAGTCTTGCAGCCGGTAGTCCGCAACCGTCGTTCTGCTATTAGTTATTTTACTATCGTGCCGAACTCATAAATCTGCATGCTTGCTGTTTGACGACTGCGGACTGCCGGCTGCAAGACTGCGAACTATAAATGATATTGATTAGATTTGGTGCAAATTTGAAACCATGGTTCCTACCGTTGCTGAATTAGCCGCCAATGGTCAATCACCCGAAATACTTTTTTGGGTGGGTTGTGCCGGTAGTTTTGATCAGCGAGCACAAAAGATCACCAGGGCTTTTGCAACAATACTCACTAAAGTAGGCATCAACTATGCCATACTGGGCAAGGAAGAAATGTGCACGGGCGACCCTGTTCGCCGCGCGGGAAATGAATTTATGTTCCAGATGATGGCCTACCAGAATATCCAGGTTTTAAATAATTATGGTATTAAAAAAATAGTCACCGCCTGCCCGCATTGTTTTAATATCATAAAGAATGAATATCCCGCTTTGGGAGGTTCTTACGAAGTGATACATCATACGGTATTATTGCAGCAACTGATCGATGAAGGAAAGATCAAAATGAAAGAAGGTGGTTATTTCAAAGGAAAACGGATCACTTATCATGATAGCTGCTATCTCGGCCGTGCGAATAATATTTACGAAGCTCCGCGCCAGGTATTGGAAGTACTGGATGCCGAACTGGTGGAAATGAAACGCTGCCGGAGTAAAGGCTTATGCTGTGGCGCCGGTGGTGCGCAGATGTTTAAAGAAGAAGAAAAAGGTACGACACGTGTAAATTTCGAACGGAGTGCAGAAGCGATTGAAACCGGATCCGATTTTATTGCAGCCGCCTGCCCTTTTTGTAATACCATGCTGACGGATGGCGTAAAAAATGCAGAGAAAGAAGAGAGCGTTAAAGTAATGGATATCGCAGAACTGGTGGCTTTGTCGATGGCTGATTGATTTTTTCTTACCGCATAGGATCATAGTACAGATAGGTTCACATAGGATTTTCTATGTGTGTATTTCTATGTTTCTATGTGCCTGTGTGGTAAAATCTCAGGATTCAGAAAAGAACGGTACTATATTCCTTCGCAGGTTCAGCGAGTTCTGCACTTCGATCGCTTCTTTTAATTTTCCTTTCGGAATGGGTATCCTCAATTCATCAAAGGTCATACCGTTACCGGTTTCCCATTCGTAGGAGATCTCGAGCACATTGACCGTACTGTATTCCTTTACATCTACTTTACGAAGCAACTTTTCACGGCTGCGGAAAACAACCTGCTTTCCATTGGTGATCGCCATATAATCGGTGATATGCACTTCCGGTATTTTCTTGCTCTTCCAGCGGACCCTCCACATATTGAAATAGTATTTCGCCGCACCAAAAGCAATGGCAATGCTGCCGCTGATTGCAAAAGCAGGCAACCACCAACCATGTCTTGCAAAGCGCAGGATCAATAATCCAAGCGCCCATACAAATAATAACTGGATGATAATGCCCGTTTCCCTTTTCTTACTTTCCACCAGCATAAACTCTTCCCATTCAGAAACAGAGTAATACCAATGCACCAATGTTTCTTTCTCTTCCTCCATTATTATAAAGTCGGTTTTCCTGCGTAATTTAGCAGTATGAACCTTGAATACAAATACCTTCTTCACGGTAATTTCGCCGGCAGTTCCAGGGTGTGGATCTACCAGGCCAATCGTATTTTTTCCATGAGTGAAGCATTGGATATAGAAGAGATGCTGACTGCATTTACTACACAATGGAAAAGTCATGGCACACCTGTAATGGGAAATGCTTACCTGTTTTTTGGACAATTCATTATACTGATGGCGGATGAAACAGCAAGTGGCGTCAGCGGTTGCAGTACCGATAGTTCAGTAAGACTGATCAAAGAGATCGAACAACGTTTTAATGTGAATATGTTTGACCGTACCAGCCTGGCTTTCGTGGTAAAAGACAAGGTGCAGTTATTACCGATCTCCCAATTGCAGTATGCTTTCAACAATCAATTTATTACTGACGATACGTTATACTTCAATAACCTCGTGCAAACAAAAGACGAATTGGAAACGCAGTGGATTGTTCCGGTGAAAGATAGCTGGCTGGCGACGAGAATTGAAAAAACCATTCATAATTCATAATTATGAATTTAAAATTATGAATGGATGACTATACCAGTAAGTTCGTGCTTCAACAAACTTCTGCAGCCCATTCATAATTTATAACTCATAATTCTTAATTCCCAATTCTCAATTTCTTCGGAGCTTTTATAAAGTTATACGCCACACTCAGCCTGTAGTTCCTCGTGTGCGTCAGGCCATAGCTTTCCAGGTTGAAGTTGGGACCATACGTAAATACCTGGCGGCGCTGGTTCATGAATGGATCGATCGCATTTACAGTCAGTATCAGTCTTTTATTGAATAATTTTCTTTGTATCCCGATATTCATACTGCTGTTCCATTTGGCATATCCCTGCGGATTGGCGAACCGGTTGAAGGTAAACGAACCGGTAAAGTTCCATACCAGCAGCGGCGTAAATGTAGAGGTAACCGTAGAAGTAAATGAGCCGCCATCGCGGTAACGGTTCACTGTTTTATCAAAAACACTATAAGTGTTGTATGTATAACTGGCGCTTGCATTCGCCTTCAGTTGTCTTGATATGGTGAGCCCACCCCAGGTACTGACTTCGTATTCTTTTCGCCCGCTGATATTTTCCCAGGTCAACTGTGTTTTCCCATCCGGCAAAAGCGTTCTTACCCGGCTATAGATATCACTGACGATATTGTAACCAAGACCAATGTTTACAAAATAAGAACGGCGGTTGGAGCCCAGTACTATATCAAAATTATCAGCAGTAGAGGCTTCCAGCTTTTCATTCCCAAAGCGCACAGTATACGGATCAGAAAAATCAATGGTTGGGTTCATCTCGTTAATACCGGGACGGCGGATGCTGCGACGGTAGGCGAAACGCAGGTTGTATTGATCGTTCCAGTTTTTATTCAGGCTGGCAAAAGGCAGCCAGGTGATATATCTATTCCTGGCATCACGGTTTTCTTTAAATAATTCAAACCAGATATTGGTATTCTCTCCGGCCAGGCCCGCAGTGGCGCTGAAATCCGGTGTTATCATTTGTTTGATGGCAATCCTTCCATTGATCACCGTTTGATGAAATTTAAAATCATTGCTCAGCAAATCAGAATGCACCATTACATTATCCGGTTTCTTTAAAGAACTGGCATCAACCACGATATCGCTGTTATCACGCAACACATACCCGCCTGCAGAAAAAAATGTTTTATTATTCCGTGAAGGCAGATCGTAACTGACCCTTACATTATATCCATTCCCTTTATCGGTGGTCAGTTGTTGTTGCGTGGAATCGACGCCATTGGGCAAATGATCATCGGGATTGAAATATTGCTGGTAAAAATCACGGTCATTATCATTCCTGGAAAAATTCCCGGATGCCAGTATACGCAAGGTTTCACCCAATCTTTTACCGAGCAGTTTATACGACAGGCTCAGATTGGTGTTGAATATATCGCCTTCACTCCCTATCGTTCTTTCACTCAGGCGGTAAATGTCCCCGAAGCGGTTGATATTCGTATATCCTGTCACCGTCTGGCTGCGCGGATCGTTCTGGTTGTATTGCAGCACCAGGTTCAGCGATTGTGTTTTGCTGATATCATAATCCATATTTATGCGCAGGTTGGGACGCATATTCTTATTGAAATTGTTACTGGCAGTATTGAAAAGATTGGATGAATCGGTATAAATATTATTCCTGATAGAATATCCATTGCCGGTAAAACGACTGTATCCTACTCCCCCATTGATCGCCATGGCAAATCCCTGTTTACGATAATGGAAGCTTCCGTTTACACTGGCTTCACCTCTTGTACCCGCGGAAAGTGAAATACGTCCACTCTTACCCACTTTTCCTTTTTTGGTGACAATATTGATGACGCCCCCTTGTTCATTGGCGTATTGGGGAGGTGGGTTGGTCAGGACCTCGATCTTTTCGATAGAACTTCCGGGCAATGATTCCAGCAGATCCTGTAATTGCTGCTGGTTCATTTGAACAGGTTTATCATCGATGAGTATCAGCGGATCTTTTCCACGCACCGACACTTTTCCATCTGCGTCTTTTGAAATGAGCGGAATACTTTGCAACAGGTCGCTTACATTGCTTCCGGCACTTAAAGGCGATTCGGCTGCATTGAAAGTAATATTGCCGTCTTTTGATTGGATCAGGGGTTTTTCTGCATACACAATCACTTCCCCCAGGTC
>CAMLGR010000138.1 GCA_946479615.1 uncultured Bacteroidota bacterium
AATACGAAGTATACAGTATCCGGTATTGAGTACTTAGTCAGAGTGGTTGAGATCAAACGGAAGCCGCTGCTGATTATATGTCTTCGTACTAAATACTGTATACTGAATACTCCTTTTTAACTATTAACACAAATCTATTGGGCAAACCATATAAATTCTATTCTTTTGCATTTTCTATTTATCTAAACAGGCAGCAATCCCTCCATGCTCAAAAGGTATAAAATTCCTAAAACGATTTTATGGGTCATCAGCCTGTTCCTGATCTTTTTATTAATTTTTACATTATTCCGCCTGGCTACTTATCTCGCGTTTAAACCACGGGATTTTTCTTTGGGTGAGCTGTTGCCTTCTTTTTTGATGGGATTGCGGTATGATATGCGCTGGATATCGATCGTATTGTTGCCGATCGTACTCCTCAGTATGTTTCCACGTTTATCGCCGTTTTATTCGGCCCGGAATAAAAAGTGGTGGACATGGTACCTGGCGATCCTTACATTTATCATCTTCTTTTTCTTCGCTGCTGATTTTGGTAATTTTTCTTATAACCAAACACGTCTCGATGCCGGCGCTATGAATTTTGTGGAAGATCCCCGCATATCCTGGCAGATGATGTGGCAAACCTACCCGATGATCTGGATGATACTGGGATTGCTGGTCACGGTATGGTTTTTTCGCTGGATGTATCATAAAAGTCACTGGCGGGTGATCAACCAGACCGACGGACTGGGAATCCCTTATCGCCGCAAGCATTTTATTATTACTGCGATCGTACTGGCAGTTTTTATCTATGGTACTTTATCATGGCCGCCATTGAGCCGCAAGGATAGTTTCCGTTTCCGTGATAGTTTTAAATCCTTTTTAGCGATCAATCCTTTACAGAATTTCTTTACAACGCTTCGTTTCCGTCACCCGGAGTATAATGAACAAAAAGCAAGAGCTGCCTTCCCATTGATGAAAGAATGGATGCAATGGCCGCAGCAGAATGATTTTTCTTATCAACGGTTGATATCGCCGGGTAGCAGCGCTATTGAAAGCCGTCCGAATATCGTACTGGTGATGTGTGAATCGTTCAGTATGTATAAAAGCAGCATGAGCGGCAACCCGATGAACACAACGCCTTTTTTTGATTCGTTATCGAGAAACGGAATCTTTTTTAATCGTTGTTTCTCCCCTCATTTTTCTACTGCACGTGGATTGTTTGCCATTGTAACAGGTATACCGGATGCCCAGATGTTCCGGTTTTCCACGCGTAACCCGCTGGCTTTGTCGCAGCATACCATCATTAATAATTTTGAAGGGTATGATAAACATTATTTTCTGGGCGGTAATCCCGAGTTCAATAATTTCAAAGGACTGTTGACCAATATCAACGACCTGCAGATGCATACAGAGGGTAGTTTTAAATCACCCAGGATCAATGTATGGGGCATCAGTGATAAGAATCTTTTCCTGGAAGCGAATAATGTATTCAAACAGGAGAACAAACCTTTCTTTGCCATTGTACAGACATCGGATAATCACCGGCCATACATGATACCGGAAGGCGATTCAGATTTTCATCGCATCACGGTAACGGATGAGGAACTGGATAAGTATGGGTTTGAATCATTGGATGAATTCAATACGTTCCGGTATTCCGATTATTGTTTTAAGACATTTATCAGGGCGGCAGAGAAAGAAGAATATTTCCATAATACCATTTTTGTTTTTGTCGGCGATCATGGAGTAGCTGGTAATGCTTCCCAAATGTATCCTTCCGCCTGGACGGATCAGCGCCTGACTGATGAACACGTACCGCTATTATTTTATGCTCCTTATTTATTAAAACCACAGCAACACCAGGAAGTAGTGTCGCAGATAGATGTATTGCCAACGATTGCAGGAATGTTGCAACAGCCTTATGTCAATACCACGCTGGGTCGCGATCTGCTTGATCCATTCAAGAAAAATAACTTTGCTTTCGTTACCAATACAGCAGGTAAGATTGGTGTGGTGACCGATGATTTTTATTTTATTACAAACCTTGATTTTCCTGACGAACAAATGGTTCCCGTCCGTTACAGTGACCGCAGCTATACCAAATCACAACGCGATTCCGTCCAGCAGCAACTCTCCAAATTCACCTCCGCCTTTTATGAAACTGCGAGGTATATGCTGATGAATAATAAGAAGTGATGTGTTAATTCATAATTCATAATTATGAATTAACAGCCTATGTCAGCGGATCGCTTTTCCTCCCATCGCTATACAATCTCGTAGTGGTTTCTTCCGGTTCGTTGCTTTTTTTACGGGCAATGATGATCAGGCGGGGTGCTTTTTTGATATTATAATCGCCTAGTTGATAATCGCCGTACACTTCCTGTACCTGCAACGATTGATAGCTTAGCATATCTGTAAAATCCCCGAGAGAAAACTTGGCTACTTTTTCGGTGAAACTGAGTGGTTCTTTAAGAGAAGGATCAGCGATCGTTATTTTTTTATAGAAATGAGCGGCATCATCCCAGCGATGAATATCGTAGACAGTGTCACCAATTTTTTTGACTTCATTATGCACCAGGTGATCTTCGGCATAATGCATATTGAGATAATCAATCACAAAAATACCACCTGGTTTCAGGCTGCCCCCGATGGTGCGGATCGCATCATCATGTTCACGACGGGTCCTGAAATAACCGAAGCTGGTGAAAAAATTGAAGGCATAATTGAAATAATTGATCCAGAAAGGCAGGCGCAGATCGTGTACAAAAAAATGCAACCGTTCCGTTTCATCCTTTTTTGCATACGAGATGCTGTCAGGCGAAAGATCGACCCCGGTTACATCAAATCCCAGTGCAGTAAGTATTTTGCTGTGACGGCCACGGCCGCAGGCTGCATCCAGCATACGGCTGCCATGCGGGGGCTGTAAACGCCGGACCAGTTTATGAATAAAATCCCTGGCCTCCTGCTCATCCCTTTCAAAATATAATTTGTGATAAAAAGGAGAGCTAAACCATTCCCGGTACCAGTCATGTGATAACACATCATTCATTTAACAAATGTAAGAAGGTGAGGGGAATCGGATTGAGATTTTGAAATTTCCTGGTTTCCCAATTCCAAATTTCAAAATGGCCCTTTAATTTCCCCTTCTGAATGTTATCCTAATAGATTGGGCCAGAATAACGTATTTTTGTCCGATAACTACTCCGCCCAATACCGGAGGCTGCAACTTCCAATATCCTCCAACCGATAAACCTTAAACTTACAATTTTACAGCGTGGCATTGATTAAAAGTATTTCCGGGATCAGAGGAACGATAGGAGGAGAGCCCGGCAAAAACCTTACTCCCTTAGATGTAGTGAAATTTACCGCAGCATTTGGTACTATTATTTGCGGAAAGAAGAAGACGACGAAGATCGTCCTGGGCCGTGATGGCAGGATCAGCGGTGGCATGGTGCGCGATCTGGTCGCAAGCACACTGACCGGTCTTGGTATCGATGTGGTCGACCTGGGTCTTTCTACAACCCCTACCGTAGAGGTAGCGGTGAAAATGGAAAATGCAGATGGTGGTATTATTCTTACCGCCAGCCATAATCCCAAAGAATGGAATGCCTTAAAACTGCTGAACGAAGAAGGTGAATTCATTTCTGCCGAAGCCGGTGAAAAAGTACTGGAACTGGCAGAGAAAAATGATTTCAGGTTTGCCCCGGTCGATAAACTGGGTGCTCTTACTATCGATGATAGTTATATGCAAAAGCATATCGATGCTATTCTGGCTTACCCGCTTGTAAATACAGAAAAAATCACCGCCAGGAATTATAAAGTAGTTGTTGATGCTATTAATTCCACCGGTGCCACATTTGTACCGGCTTTATTAAAAGCATTGGGTGTAGAAAATGTGATTATATTGAATGGAGAGGTCAATGGTAAATTCGCACACAATCCCGAACCATTACCCGATCATCTTACCCAGTTGAGCAATGAAGTGGTCAAGCAAAAAGCTGACCTGGGAATTGCCGTCGATCCTGATGTGGACAGGTTATGTTTTGTCTGCGAGGATGGAAGCATGTTTGGTGAAGAATATACACTCGTAGCGGTAGCCGATTATATTTTAAGTAATAAAAAGGGGAATACGGTTAGTAATATGAGCAGTACCAAGGCCCTCAAAGAAATTACTTTAAAACATGGTGCTGAATATTTCCCTTCTGCTGTTGGTGAAGTGAATGTAGTGACTAAAATGAAAGCGGTGAATGCCGTGATCGGTGGCGAAGGCAATGGAGGTATTATCGTTCCTGATTTCCATTATGGCCGTGATGCACTTATCGGCATTGCATTATTCCTTAGTCACCTGGCCAACCATAAGAATGGGTTGCGTTCTTTCCGTACCCGCTATCCTGATTATTTTATTTCCAAGAATAAAATCGAACTGGAGAAGGATATCGATGTAAAAGAGGTGTTTGAAAAGATCAGGCAGAAATACCAGAAGAACCCGGTCAATACAGAAGACGGGTTAAAAATAGAATTTGATAATGATTGGGTGCATCTCCGCACTTCCAATACAGAGCCGATCATCCGCATTTATGCCGAAAGTGATTTTGAATCGAAGGCGAATAATATTGCGACGAGGTTGATGCAGGATATCAAAGAGTTCTCATAAAAAATTGGGCAGTTTTTTGTTTGAACAGTAGAACACGGATAGAAGTGGATGGATGTTATATTGATTGCTCCAAATTTTATTGTTTGATTATGATCAGCCCGCGGGTTTAACCGCGGGCGAAAGCATCGTTTACAATAATATCACCATAACATCCGTCCATCCATTTCTATCCGTGTTCTACTGTTCAACTATAATGATTCCCCCCCGGTCCCCAGCCCGTCAAAAATCCATTTTGAGTGATATGATAAGAACCATCAAATCTTTATCTTTGCGCCTCCTGCTGATTAATACTAACGCCTGATAGTCTGAATATGACCCGAATTTATCTCGATAATGCCGCTACTACGCCGCTGGATAAGGAAGTGCTGGATACCATGCTGCCTTATATGACTACCCATTTTGGAAATCCATCTTCGATCTATTCTTATGGGCGCGAAACCAGGCTGGCGATCGAGACGGCCAGGAAATCCGTGGCCAAACAACTGAATGCTCACCCGGGTGAGATCTTCTTTACAAGCGGGGGTACCGAAAGCAATAATACGGCTATCGTTTCTGCGATCCGTGACCTGGGTTGTAAACATATTATCACATCACCGGTAGAGCATCATGCCGTACTTCATACCGTAGAACATTATGGTTGTGGGGACGGGGTGACTTCCAGTTTTGTGAAATTGCTGCCGAATGGCCAGGTAGACCTGAAAGACCTGGAGGCACAGCTTGGCTCGCACAAGGAGCGTTGCCTGGTTTCGCTGATGCATGCGAATAACGAAGTAGGGAACCTGCTGCCAATAAAAGCAGTTGGCGAGATCTGCCAGAAATACAATGCGATCTTTCATTCTGACTGTGTGCAAACCGTCGGTCATTACCCGATTGACCTTCGTAAACTGACCGTACATTTTATTTCAGCTGCTGGTCATAAATTTCATGGACCCAAAGGAGTAGGTATTCTTTATGTTAACGATAATGTGAAGATCAAGCCCTTTATTTTCGGGGGTGGGCAGGAGCGTAATATGAGAGCGGGTACAGAGAACCTGTATGGTATTGTCGGCTTTGCAAAAGCGCTGGAACTGGCCATGTCGAACTATGAAAAGGACAGTGCATATATCCAGTCATTAAAGACGTATATGACGGAAAAACTCCGACAAGAGATAAAAGGTGTGCAATTCAATGGGGATGGGCAAAGCAATTTATATACGGTACTTAGTGCTGCTTTTCCTAAAACAGAAAAATCGGAAATGATCCTCTTCAATCTCGATATAAATAACATCTGTGTATCGGGCGGCAGCGCTTGTAGCAGCGGCGCCGATATCGGTTCGCATGTAATTCGGGCCATCAACAATAACCCCAATCTTGTTACTGTACGTTTTTCATTCAGCAAACACAATACAAAGGAAGAAATAGATGTGGTAGTGGAGAAGCTGAAGGAACTGATATAGTGAATGGTCAGTGGTGAGTGGTGAATAGTCAATAGAGAATCATTAGCTTCCCTATCCATAATTTCACGAGGATTGGTACTTTCTTTCAGTACTTCAAATAATATCTGATTTGTAGTTTTTCTGCAATTTCCACATCCCATTCACTATTCACCACTCACAAATAATACCACGGGTTTCTCTTCGCAGAACTCATATATCTTTTTACATTTTTCAGGAAAGCCAGCACCATATAGATAATAATAGGGGAGCCTACGGTAAGAAGAGAGGTATAGATAAAATACTGGCGGATGCGACTGGTGGCGATTCCCATACGGTTGCCAATGGCAGAACAAACACCAAAAGCATTCCATTCAACGAAATCCTTGAATCTGTTCATATTGCTAAATTAAAAAATCCCGGTTAATAGTGCAATAACCATTTTAAAACCGCCTGAATTTTCGTAAATTTGCAACACTTTGTAAGGCAATCGTCTATTAGTCAGCAGGTCAAAGAGCGGGAAACGTCAATTCCACCGGACCCATAAGGCTTAAATGACCCAATGACCAGGATAACAGGCCCCAATATCTAACCTCAAATTATTGCACATGGTTTTTGATCTCGACCTCATTAAGAAATTATATGCTGAAATGCCGGGTAAAGTCGCCGCCGCCCGTAAACTGGTTGGCAAGCCCCTGACACTTACTGAAAAGATTTTATACTCCCACTTGTATGCACCTGCAGCCAAACCGCATACAAGAGGCAAAGATTACGTGGATTTTGCACCGGACCGCGTAGCGATGCAGGATGCCACTGCGCAAATGGCCTTGTTGCAATTCATGACCTGTGGACGTGATAAAGTAGCGGTTCCTTCCACTGTGCATTGCGATCACCTGATCCAGGCCAAAGTGGGTGCGAAGAAAGATCTTCAGCTCGCTATCGAGACCAATCGTGAAGTATATGACTTCCTGTCTTCTATTTCCAATAAATATGGTATCGGTTTCTGGAAAGCCGGTGCCGGTATCATTCACCAGGTAGTACTCGAGAATTATGCATTTCCCGGCGGAATGATGATCGGTACAGATTCCCATACACCGAATGCCGGTGGCCTGGGTATGGTGGCCATTGGTGTTGGGGGTGCGGATGCTGTGGATGTGATGGCAGGATTGCCATGGGAACTGAAAATGCCAAAAGTTATCGGTGTAAAACTGACCGGTAAGATGAGTGGCTGGACATCCTGTAAAGATGTGATCCTTTGGGTAGCCGGGCAACTGACCGTAAAAGGTGGAACCGGTGCTATCGTGGAATATTTTGGTGAAGGTGCCGATAGTATGAGTGCTACCGGTAAAGGAACTGTTTGTAATATGGGTGCTGAGATCGGCGCTACCTGTTCCTTATTTGCGTATGATGAAAAAATGAGCGCTTACCTGCAATCGACTGGTCGCAAAGAAGTAGCAAAACTGGCAGATGGTATCAAAGAACATTTGCGTCCCGATCCTGAAGTATATGCATCACCTGAAAAATATTACGACCAGGTACTGGAACTCGATCTTGGTACACTGGAGCCGTATGTGAATGGTCCTTTTACACCGGATCTTGCCACGCCCATCTCTAAAATGGCAACTGCAGTAAAAGAAAATGGCTGGCCGGAAAAATTGGAAGTGGCTCTCATCGGTAGCTGCACCAATTCTTCCTATGAAGATATCAGCCGTTCCGCTTCCATTGTGGAAGATGCAGTGAGCAAAGGATTAAAAGCGAATTCTGAATTTACGATCACTCCAGGCAGTGAGCAGGTTCGGTATACGATCGAAAGAGATGGATTTATCAATACGTTTGAAAAAGTAGGCGGTGTGGTATTGGCCAATGCCTGCGGCCCCTGTATTGGTCAGTGGGCACGTCACATTGATGATCCGAACAGGAAGAACACGATCATTACTTCTTTCAATAGAAACTTCGCTAAACGTAATGATGGATTAGCTTCCACTCATGCATTTGTAGCAAGTCCCGAGATTGTTACTGCAATGGCTATTGCCGGTACGATTGCATTCAATCCCTTAACAGATAAATTAAAGAATGCAAAAGGCGAGGAAGTATTGTTGAAAGAACCAACCGGTTTTGAATTACCTCCCAAAGGTTTTGCTGTGGAAGATGCGGGCTTCCAGGCCCCGGCAGAAGACGGCAGCACCGTGAAAGTGGTCGTTGATCCGGACAGTAAACGCCTGCAATTATTAGCTGCCTTTGCTCCCTGGGAAGGATACGATCTGCAGGCATTGAAATTATTGATCAAGGCCAAAGGAAAATGTACCACTGACCATATTTCGATGGCAGGCCCCTGGTTGAAATTCCGCGGTCACCTCGATAATATCAGTAACAACATGCTGATCGGTGCGATCAACTTTTTCAATGATCAGACTGATACCGTAAAGAACCAACTGACGGGTGAATACGGACCTGTACCTGCTACAGCCCGTGCTTATAAAGCAGCCGGTATCGGCAGTGTGGTGGTAGGTGATGAGAACTATGGTGAAGGTTCATCCCGCGAACACGCAGCGATGGAACCACGTCACCTTGGTGTTCGTGCCATCCTGGTAAGAAGTTTTGCGCGGATACACGAGACCAACCTGAAAAAACAGGGTATGCTGGCATTGACATTCGATAACAAAACGGATTATGATAAAGTGCAGGAAGATGATAGTATCGATATTAATGGCCTGATCAACTTTGCACCGGGTACGCCATTGACAGTGGACCTGAACCATAAAGATGGTACAGTGGATACGATCACAGTGAACCATACCTATAATGAACAACAGATCGAATGGTTCAAGGCAGGTGGTGCACTCAATGTGATCCGTGCTGAAGTAGCCAAAAAACAGACGAGCTGATCATACAGATAAATAATCATTTAGATAAAATTCGCAATCGAAAATTGCGAATTTTTATTTTTTAGTCAGATTGCTTTTGTAAATTACCTTAAACCTAAACCACCCGTTATGAGAAAATTTATTATTGTGTTTGTTATTACGCTTACCGGCGGTATTGTATCAGCACAAAAAACCGCGCTGGAAAAAGTAGTGGACAGCAGTTGCAAATGCCTGAACGAGATCAAAGGAAAGATCAAAAACACAGATGACTTTAATAAATTAGGGCAGGGTTGTATTATGCAGGCAGCAGCTCCGCACCTGGAAGAGATCGCCAAAGATGAAGGTATTCCCCTCGAAAAAATGGATGAAGATGGCGGCGAGAAAATTGGTGAGAAGATCGGAATTAAACTCGCTACTTCCTGCCCTGCCTTCCTGGAACTGTTTACCCAATTCGGGCAGGACGACGAAGAACAAGGTGTGATCAAAGGAAGTGTCAAGGGCACTATTATCAATGTGGAAGTAAACGATCAACTGACGCTGACATTAAAGGATGATGCAGGTAAATTAACCAAACTCACCTGGCTCACTTATTTTGAAGGAGCTGATGAGTATAAAACAAATCCTTTGGTGCTTAAAGGCAGGAAAGCAGAGCTCAATTGGGTACAGGTAGAGTTGTATGCTGTTAAACAAAAAGACTTTATTTTGGTGAAAGAAATCACTAAACTAAGCGTGAAATAGGGAAATATTTCCAGGTTAATTTAATGTCTTATTTTTATAGTAATCTCCTGATTACAATCAATCATCTCCCAGATAGATTATAAGACCTTCTCCATTCTTTGTTACTATCATAAGTAAAAGAGTAGAATGTAAAGCTATGCGGCTGTCAGTGCAGTTGTATGGTATTTTTTAACATGATAAAAATGGAGGTTTTATGTCAACAAAAAAATCAAAAAGAAACCTGCCTGTTTTCGAACAAATAAAACAAGCAGATGAGAATGGAAATGAATTTTGGTCAGCAAGAGATCTGGCTAAAGTGCTTGAGTATTCTGAATACCGACATTTCTTACCGGTAATTGAAAAAGCAAAAGAAGCCTGTAAGAATAGTGGTCAGGCAGTCGAGGATCATTTCGAGCACCTGCTCGGAATGATCGAACTTGGAAAAGGGGCATTACGAAAAGTTGAAAATGTAAGACTGTCTAGATATGCCTGTTATCTGATTGTCCAAAATGCTGATCCTAATAAAGAAGTAGTGGCATTGGGGCAAACTTATTTTGCTGTACAAACACGAATACAGGAAATACAGCAACTCGATGCTTATAACAGGCTTAATACAGAATTGGAGAAAAGATTGTTTCTAAGGGATGAAATGAAAACGCATAATATTCATTTGGCTAAAGCTGCAAAAAATGCAGGAGTAGCGACCCCGTTTGATTATGCCATTTTTCAGAATCACGGATATAAAGGTTTGTATGGAGGTCTTGATGCCAAAGGAATTCATTCCAAAAAGCGTCTGAAGAAGAAAGAAAATATTCTGGATCACATGGGTAGTGCAGAATTGGCGGCTAACCTGTTTCGCACTACACAAACAGAAGAGAAATTACGCAAAGAGAATATCCAGGGAAAACAAAAAGCGAACCAGGCGCATTATGAGGTAGGAAAGAAAGTACGGAAAACGATAGAAGAAATTGGTGGCACAATGCCGGAAAACCTGCCGGTTGCCGATAGTATTAAGGAACTGCATAAAAAAGAGACGCCCAGGAAAATAAGAGGCATAAAAAAGAAAAAATAATAATAACCGGTTTATATATAATCAAACCTGACAGGAATTAATCTCCCCATTTTTATATTTAAAATCCAACCTGAAAATCCACGCCTTTTAAATTAAATCTATTTTCTCAGGCAACACGGGAATGTTCTGACCCATGGATTGTTGAAAAGCAATGCATCCGGTATGATAAATGCCAGCATATTCACCGGGCCGGTCTTTCATTGGCGTTTCTTGTAACCTCCACTGATTCATGTGAAAGAATCAAAAAGCGTATGACAAATTAAGCCCCCGGATGGTCTAAAAACAGGAGATGCATTTCCTGGTGACAATAATTACCCGGGAAATTATTTTTTTAATTTCAAAACTCCCTTACCTTAGTAGAGAGAGGCACAGTATACACAACCATTATCATCAACGGACATTTCGTCCTATGGCCAAGAAAGATCCTCCAGTTCTTCGGTGGGTTGCCAGTTTTCAAAACAGCAACTTCCCGGGGATACGTAAGGGTCCTGATCAGAGCCATTAATCATTAAACCTTATCGCACTCTGGCGGAAGCCAGCAGGATGTCTCGTGTCATTCATGGCATGTAACAGCCTGATCTGATTTGATGCGCCGGTATTTCGGTGACAGATTATTATTGAAAATTAAAAAGGTTTACTGATGGCAACACAGGTTCCAACCAATCGTACCGGTAAACAATTACCGGAAAACGAAAATGACAGATCTCCGGAAGAGCTCGAAATCAATTGCCTGGGGATTAAGATCAGAACTAAATCACCGGGACCGAAGACCATTCTCATCCTTGTGATATGCCTTCTGTTTATTATAGCATTGGTTGTGCTGTTGCCAAAGATCGTCGTGTTTCGATGGTTCTCAGGGTGATGTATATTGCTAAAATTGGCCTTCTTCCCTGAAAATCCTACTTTAGCCCCTCTAAAAATCACAACACATGAAATTCAAAGCAATTTTGTTTGCCTTCGTTTGCGTTTCTTCGTTCTTCATTATTTCCTGTAATAACAATACTGAATCCGGGCAAACAACTACCGGCAGTAAGGACAGTACTGCCGATAGTTATGATCCGAATTTTACGGTAGAGGCTGAATCGTTCGCCGATCTGCAGGTGCTGCGATACCAGGTACCCGGTTTTCATGAATTAAGTTTACAACAAAAGCAACTCGCCTATTATTTATATGAAGCTGCTTTATGCGGACGTGATATTATTTATGATCAGAAAAGTAAATATGGCATCATGCTTCGTAAAACACTGGAAGCAGCCTATGGTTCTTTTAAAGGGGATAAAAATAGCGATGACTGGAAAAAATTTGAACAATATTGCGGACAGGTATGGTTTAGTAATGGCAACCATCACCATTATGGCAATGAAAAGATCATTCCTGTCTGTTCTTTTGAATATTTTTCTTCCGTGGTAAAAGGTGCGGATACAGCCAGTCTTCCCAAAGAAGCTGGTGAATCAGTGGATGCTTTCCTCATCCGCATCAAACCGATCATCTACGATCCGAAAGTAGAAGCGAAACTGGTAGATCTTCGTCCGAATATCGATAACATCACTAATTCATCCGTTAATTTCTATGAAGGCGTTACACAAAAAGAAGTGGAAGCATTTTATGGAAAATTCGATACGGTACGCACAGCACCATCCTGGGGATTGAACAGCAAAACCATGAAAGAGAATGGCCAGATCGTGGAAAAGAAATGGAAA
>CAMLGR010000139.1 GCA_946479615.1 uncultured Bacteroidota bacterium
CTAGCGGGATAAGGTCCTTCAGCGGGAGAATGGAACACGGATAGATGTGGATGGAGGGAGAAAAAATGGATTTCTTCCATCCAAACATCCAATTACATCCCTTTATCTGTGTCATCCGTGTTCCATTCTCTCCACTGAAAGAAACCCCTGCCCGTGCAACGATAACCATTAATTTGTTGTCACCTGAACATTGGAACGAAATGGATGAATTAAAACTGGTAAAGGATTGCCTCAAAGGAAAATTGATGGCACAACGGGAGCTGTATGAACGCTATGCAGAGAAAATGCTGGGCGTATGCTACCGTTATACCCGTTCCATACGTGATGCGGAAGATGTGTTGCAGGAAGGATTTGTAAAGGTTTTTCATCATTTAGGTCAATATAAAGGGGAAGGTGAACTGGGCGCCTGGATACGCCGGATCATGGTCAATACTGCCCTGAATTTCTTAAAGCGCCACCGCAAATACCAGGAAGAAATGTTTTTTACCGAAGAATACCTTCACCCGGTAGCGGATGACGATCCATCGGTGGCTCTCCAGGCCAAAGAACTGGCCAACCTGATCAGGCAATTACCCCAGGGCTACCAGGTTATCTTCAACCTTCATGCAGTAGAGGGATATTCCCATGTCGAGATCGGAGTAATGCTCGGTATCAGCGATGGTACTTCGCGTTCCCAATATGCTCGTGCCCGGAATTTGCTGATCACCTGGATGGAAAAACAATCCGTACAGAATAAAAAGGAAAAATATGCCGGAAAATGAATTTGAAAAACGGGTCCAGCAACAGATGGGAGAACTGCGATTGCAGCCTTCTGATGAAGTATGGACACAGGTAGAAAAAGAATTGAGGGAGAAGAAAAAAAGGCGTGTGATCTTCTTCCTGTTTATGTTCGCAGGGCTGGCCTTGCTCGGCTATACCGGCTACCTCTTATCGGGTAACCCTGCTAAAACATTGGCCGTACAACAAAATCAATCACCGGCGAAACCTGTTGAATCACCGGCAACAGTAAAAAATAATAATAATACTTCTTCTGAAGATCCCATACCTGCAGTAACATCACCTTCTACGATCGCTCCTGGTATCAGGAAAGAAAGTGCTGAATCCGGCGCACAAACAGCAACGACAACGGGAACCGATCAACCTGTACAATTACCTGTCACTGCCAGGAAGGTTGTCAAAACAAATCCTTCTATAAAACAAAAAACAAATAAGAAAAGCAATACTGTTTCATATCCGGCAACTATTCAGCAAAACCAAAGCGAAGAATTCAATAGCGATATTAGTTTACCTGTAATCGGAAAAAATAAGCCAGCAGGGAATAAGTCAACTATTATAAGCGAGGTAAAGAATGAAGAGACAATGGTTGCCACGCAGAAACCGGTAAGCGAAACACAACAATCACTGACTATACAATCTCCGGTAGCCGATTCTTCAGTAGCTAAATCAGCAGTAAAAGATACTGCGACTTCCCTTGCAGCAATAACGCCGGAAGAAACACCTGCTGCTCCTGCGAAAAAGAAAAAGAACTATCCCCGCATCAAATGGGGAGTTGATCTTTCCGGTGGTGTGGCTTCCAGCCGTGAAAACCGTTTCTTATTCTCATCTCCTGTTCAGCCTTCAGGTGTATATTCCAGTCCCACACCCGGTAATTCAACAGGAAACCCTCCGCAGGGCCTGGCCGTGCAGCCACCTTCTGCTGTAAGTTCCGGACTGGGATATAAGGCAGGCGTTTCGGTAGAAATAAAATTCTCCGGGCACAGCAGTGTGATTTCGGGATTGCGGTATTCGCAATTGCGGGAAAATATCATGGTGGGAAGTATGTTGGGTCTTGTAAACCTGAATGTGGCCAACCAGTTTAATACTTATCTTGGTTATAGAGGCATTGCGCAAAAGCCATATAGAAATACCTATCATTTTATTGAATTGCCTTTGTTGTACCAGTTGCAATTGAATAAAAGTAAAAAGCTCCCGGTATTATGGAATATTGGCGGCTCACTCAGCTATCTCGTTTCTACCAATGCATTGGTCTATGATACTACAGCTGGCGGTGTGTATTTCAATGACAGGAAAGTATTTCCGAAGTTTCATTTGGGAGTTCAATCAGGGGTTTACCTGCAATTTGGTAATGAAAATAAAATTCATTGGGCCATTGGTCCTGAAATCTCACTGGATATGACACCGCAATTGAAGCAGGATAAATTCCAGGACAAAAAATATTTATTGTATGGCGGTCTTACCGGCAGATTATATTTCGGCCGGTTAAAGAATTAGTGCAACGTTTATTTTAGGTGGGGTGTCACCTTCCCAAACCCATATTGGTTATGAGAAGGTATACTGCTTTTAAAATAATGTTTGTACTGCTGCTGGCGGTACCTGTTTGCTTCCAGGCTTGTATCAAAGACACCTGCAAAAGCGCACACACCTATTCTTATTACGTTCCTGTTTATAAAACAAAAGAAGAAGTACGGACTAATATCAGGAATAACCCGGCGCATTCTATCCAGGAGCCGGGTAAGATAGCCGTTCTTGGTAAAACGATTTTTCTCAATGAAAAAGACAAGGGTATACATGTGATCGATAATACCGATCCTTCTCATCCCCAAAAAATTTCATTCATAGATATACCGGGCAACCTGGATATCGCTGTAAAAGGAAATACCCTGTATGCAGACCTGTATACCGACCTGGTCACACTCGATATCACTGATCCTGCTCATGTGGTAGTAAAAAAAATCATTGATAATATATTTCCTTATCGCTTTTATGGAACCGGCTTCGTTGCTAATAATCAACAGGTCATTGTAGACTGGGTACGAAAGGACACCACGATAGAGGAAAGCTGTGACCGGGTCGGTATGTGGGGCGGTATAGGTAATGTATTTTACCTGGCGTCTTCCCAATCCGGTAGCGCAGCTGTTTCACCGGTTGGTGTAGGAGGATCGATGGCGCGGTTTACGATCATGAATAACCGGTTATACACTGTTGGTCAATCCGATCTCGATGTATTCAATATTTCCAATGCAAATGATCCTGTTCAGTCAAACAAGGTAAATATCGGTTGGGATATTGAAACCGTGTACCCGTTTAAGAATAAATTATTCATTGGTTCCGGATCAGGAATGTTTATTTATAATGTAAGTAATCCTGATCAGCCGGTACAGGCAGGTCAGTTTGTTCATGCCCGCGCCTGCGATCCTGTTGTGGCTGACGACAACCATGCCTATGTAACGCTTCGTTCAGGTACAACCTGCCAGGGTTTCAATAACCAACTGGATGTGATAGCGGTTAATAATTTCGTCAATCCCTACCTGGAAAAATCATACCCGCTTACCAATCCGCGCGGACTTTCGAAAGATGGCAATCTTCTTTTTATCTGCGATGGTACTTCTGGATTGAAATTATATGATGCATCCAATGTTATGGATATGAAACTGATCAAAACAGTAGGTGATATGGAAACCTTTGATGTGATCTCCTATAATAAATGGGCGCTGGTAGTAGCGAAAGATGGTTTGTATCAATATGATTATACAACGCCTTCGCAAATACGTTTGCTTAGTAAACTTTCTGTGAGCACACAATAATATTCTGGAGTATGAAGGAGATACTGCTTGTGTTTTTACTGGCTCCTGTTCTTTCGTTCTCCCAGCAAACAGGAGCCGCTAAAAATATGCATGTGATCATGGCAACAGGTGTTGTAACAGGCGAAGCGGGTGCCAGGCCATTATTTCAACTTTCGGCTGGCCTGGATTTTCATAATCAATTTATAGGTGCAGGAATAGGCTATGAGAAATACCTGTTTAATTCTTTTCCTGTATTTGCCGACTGGCGATTCAACTTTGGTGAGCAGAAATCAGTCTTTGTATATGCCAACCTGGGATACAATTTCGCCGGTAGCTATCAGAAGGAAGCAGAAAATTCAAAAACAAGGGATCATCTCACAGGCGGATTTTATGGGGATGGCGGTTTTGGATACCGGTTTCCATTGGGAGCTATGCACAGGCTCGCATTAAGTACAGGTTTCTCACATAAAAGCCTGGTACGGGAAAAGATATTTATTTATCCCTGCGGCTATCCGGGCTGTAATGAAACGATCAATATCTATAAATACCGGTATAACTACGGTCGTATTGTAACAAAGCTAAGTTGGGAAATTGGTAAATAGTGGTTGAGGGGGAGTATGACAGCGGGGAGAATGGAACACGGATAGAGTGGATGGAAGGATATAAGATGGATTTTTTTGTTCAAAGATCCCGATAGATCCGTTCATCCGTTCCATCCGTGTTCCCATTCTTGTGGCTGCAGGAAATATATCAGGAAGGAAAAATAGAATACGGATAGATGTGGGTGGAAGGGCATAAGATGGATTTTTTTGTTTAAAGATCCCGATAGATCCGTTCATCCACATCTATCCGTGTTCTATTCTTCCCACTACAGCAATCATCATTCACCCGACTGCAAAAACTTGATATTTCGCTGCATACCTTTCCACTTGGTACGGCTGATAGGAGAATGACGGAATATCTTTTTGAAACTCTCTTCTGTCATCGCTTCCCATTCTTTAGTAGTCAGGTTTAATATTTCAGGAATAGGCGTGAATTCAATTTCAGACGTTGGTTTGCTGAACCTGTTCCATGGGCATACATCCTGGCAGATATCGCAGCCGAAGGCCCAGTTTTGAAACTTGCCTTTTTCTGCATCGGGGATCAGCATGTCTTTTAATTCGATCGTATAATACGAAATGCATTTACTCCCATTTATCACTTTATCGGGAAGGATGGCATCGGTAGGGCAGGCATCGATACAACGTGTGCAACTGCCACAATAATCTTTCGCCAACGGATCGTCATAATCCAGTACCAGGTCGGTGATCAGTGTAGCAATAAAAAAGAACGAACCGGCTTCTTTATTGATCAGGTTACCATTTTTTCCAACCCAGCCTAATCCGCTTCGCTGTGCCCAGCTTCTTTCCAGTACCGGCGCAGAATCCACAAAACCACGGCCATTGATATCGCCAACCGTTTCCTGTATGCGCTGAAGAAAATCTTTCATCTGCCCGCGGATCACTTCGTGGTAATCTTTGCCAAATGCATACTTGGAGATCTTGACAGTATTTTCCTGTTGTCCGGCAGACGGCAGGTAGTTTTTCAATAACGTAATAACCGATTTGGCCCCCGGTACCAGTTGAGCAGGATTTACACGCAGCTCAAAATGGTTTTCCATATACTTCATCGAACCATGCATACCCGAGTGCAGCCAGTTTTCGAGCCGTTGGGCATCTGCATCCAGCCGTTCAGCTTTGGCAATACCGCAATGGTCAAACCCCAGCTCCAAAGCCGTCTTTTTAATGAAATGAGTATGAATACTTTGAAGATTCAAATTATATATTATGACGTTATTTTATAATAGATTATGCAAAGATACAGCTGGCAAAGTTGTAATATTTTATGTATACTTGTCCCGCTTTAACTTTCATTGTTTTAAACCACCTTTGTATGAAAATGAGATTCCTTGTGGGATTGTTTACCGTGTGCTGCCTCTTTGCTACTGCCCAGGACAAACCACCTGTTAAATTCGGAAAAGTTACACCGGATGATTTTAAGCCCAAAGTATATAGCCTCGATAGCAATGCGAATGCTATGATCATCGCCGATGTGGGTTCTACTGAAATTGTCGGTAATGATAAATATGGGTTTTCACTCGAATTCAAGAACTATCGCCGTGTGCATATCCTGAATAAGAACGGGTATGATATTGCCAATGTGGAAATCCCACTTTATACCAATGGAAATGCGGAAGAAGAACTCAATAGTCTTAAGGCTGTTACCTATAACCTGGAAAATGGTAAAGTGGTGGAAACAAAACTGGATGTAAAAAACTCGGTGTTTAAAGACAAGATCAGCAAGAACTGGGTTACCAGGAAATTTACCTTCCCAAATATCAAAGAGGGTTCTATTATAGAATATGAATATAAAGTTCATTCGGATTTTTTATTCAATCTTCAACCCTGGTCCTTCCAGGGTGGATATCCGCGTTTATGGAGCGAGTATAGTGTAAGCCTGCCGGAGTTTTATTATTATGTGACGCTGGCACAGGGTTACCAGCCCTTTGTTGTAAAGGAACAAAAATCAAGACGGGTCAATTTTGCAGTATCTAACAGCAGCACGACTTCTGCTGCTACGGATCGTGTCAGTTTCACCAGTAATGTAACGGACTGGCGATGGGCCGTAAAAGATATGCCTGCATTGAAAGAAGAAAGTTATACTTCCACTTTGAGTAATCATATCTGCCGGATCGAATTCCAGTTGGCAGAAGTACGCTATCCGCTGGAGCCGCGCAATATAATGGGCACCTGGCCCGGTACCTGTAATGAGTTGCTGAAAGATGAGGACTTTGGCGCCCAGCTTAACAAAGACAATGGCTGGCTCAATGATGAGATCGGTGAGGCTGCAGGAAATGCCAAAGACCCTCTTGAGCAGGCGAAAAATATTTATTCCTACGTACGTGATAATATGACCTGCACCGGCTACGGATCAAAATACCTCGACAAAAATCTGCGCACTGTATTAAAATCACGGAATGGGAACGAAGCAGACATCAATCTTTTGCTGGTCGCCATGCTTCGTAAAATGAATATCACTGCCGATCCGGTTATACTCAGCACCCGTTCGCATGGATATGTGTATGAGCTATATCCTATGCTTGACAGGTTTAATTATGTGATCGTTCAGGCAGATATTGGCGGTAAAAAATATTATCTCGATGCGGCCCGTCCCCGTATGGGTTTTGGTAAATTGGCCTCCGAATGTTATAACGGTCATGCCCGTGTAGTAAATGAAAATGCTACACCCCTGGAATTGATCGCTGATTCATTGATGGAACAGAAAGTAACTTCAGTTTTTGTTGTCAATGATGATAAAGGGAACCTGACAGGAAGTGTAACGGCATCGCCAGGTTATTATGAATCCAGTTCCATCAGGAGTAAAGTAAAAACAAACAGCAAGGAACAGGTATTTGCAGATATCAAAAAGGAATTTCCTGCTGAAGTGGAACTGACCGATGAATTTATCGATTCACTGGATAAGTATGACGAACCCGTCAGCGTCCGGTATAAGTTTGATATGAAGAATGACAAACCGGACCTGTTGTATCTTAACCCGATGATGACCGAGGCCCTGAAAGAAAATCCTTTCAAATCCGCACAGCGGTATTACCCGGTAGAAATGCCCTATGCCTTCGATGAAACATATTTGTTGCGCCTGGATGTGCCGGAAGGCTACGTGATAGATGAAATGCCAAAGCAGATCGTTGTTAAGCTGAATGAAAATGATGACGGCATGTTTGAATACCGGTTGTCTCAATCGAATGGTATCATTTCCATGCGTTCACGGATACGCATTTCCAAAACATACTTTCAGCCTGAAGAATATGAAATGCTGCGTGAGTTTTTCAACCTTGTAGTAAAAAAGCATGCTGAACAAATCGTATTTAAAAAGAAAGCGTAGTATATGAAAAGGTGGATGTTAATAGGGCTGTGTTTGCTGTCTGCCGTCGCATGGGCGGGCGGCGATAATGAATATTCTTTTTCTGCTATTCCTGCTGCATTATTGAAGAATGCCAACGTGGTAAAAAGAGCGGAAGAATACCGTTTTGAAATAACCGGTAAAAATATAGCCCATCTTACTCATAAAGTGGCCTATACCATTCTGAATGAGCAGGGCGATAAATGGAGCTATTATTATGAGGGCTATGATAAGATGCGTACTATCGAATCATTTGATGGCACACTTTATGACGCAACAGGAAGAAAGATCAAAAGCCTGAAGAAATCGGATATAAAAGATGTCAGTGGCAATGATGAATCAAGCCTGGCAGATGATAACCGCGCCAAATGGCATAGCTTTTATTATAAAATATATCCTTATACAATCGAGTATGAAGTGGAGCTAAAGTATAAGGGCACTATGTTCCTCCCGAATTGGATCCCCCAGGAACGGTCCATCATGAGCGTTCAGCAAAGCAGTCTTACCGTTATCACACCGGAAGAAAACCCTTTGCACTATAAAATGTTTAATTATAAGGGAGAACCGGTTATATCACAGCAGAAAAGCGATAAAGTATACAAATGGGAAGTAAAGAATATCGATGCCGTAGAATCTGAATATGCATCACCTGCATGGCACGAGATCACGACAAGTGTATATCTGGCGACAGAGAAATTTACGCTTGGTGATTATGATGGCAGTAATGCAAGCTGGAAAGACTTTGGACGGTTTGTATATGATCTCAAAAAAGACAGGGATGTATTGCCGGATGATATAAAAAAGAAGGTACATGAACTGACAGATGGCCTTTCCGGACAAAAAGATAAAATCGCCAAACTGTATGAATTCATGCAGCAGAATACACGGTATATCAGCATTCAATTGGGCATTGGCGGGTGGCAACCGTTCGATGCCAGTTTTGTGGCCACCAGGCGATATGGTGATTGTAAAGCATTATCCAATTATATGTACTCCTTGTTGAAGGAAGCAGGTATACGTTCGGTCTATACGGTCGTTACCGCCGGTGATGATAATGATTACCTGATCACCGATCTGCCCTGTTCGCAGTTCAATCACGTTATCTTATTTGTTCCCAACGGAAAAGATACTACCTGGCTGGAATGTACCAGTCAGACCATAGCGCCCGGCTATATGGGTGGATTTACCGGCAACCGGTATGCGGTAGCCATTGATGAAAATGGAGGTACATTGGTCCGCACACCCAAATATGGAGCTGATGAAAATGTACAGGTGCGCACCATCAACGCAACCATCGATGAAGGAGGTAATCTTTCTGCTGTAGTAAAAACACAATACAAAGCCCTGCAACAGGACCGTCTTCATTATGTCACTAATGGTTTATCAAAAGATAAACTGATGGAATTTCTGAAAGAAGATATCGAACTGGCTTCTTACGATATCAAAAGTTTCAATTACAAAGAAGAAAAAAGCGCTATTCCTGCCATCGACGAAACGCTGGACCTGGTAGCTGATAATTATGCAACCGTCAGTGGTAAACGTTTCTTTGTGGCGCCTAACATTATTTCCAGGGCACACCAGAAATTAAAAGTGAATGAGAAGAGGAATAATGAACTGGTGCTGGATATGGAATACAGGGATATCGATTCTACCATTATAACGATACCGGCAGGATACACGGCTGAATCAGTGCCACCGGAAGTAAAAGCAGAAAGTAAATTCGGAAAATACAAGGCCTCTGTTAAACTGGACGGCTCCAGGATCATCTATTACCGCATAATGGAACATTACAGCGGCCGTTTCCCCGCGGCTGATTATACCGAGCTGGCTAAATTTTATGAAACGGTCTACAAGGCCGATCGAAACAGGGTAGTGCTGGTAAAGAATGAAACGGTAGCTCCCAAAGCGTTTTAAAGATTGATGTCGAAACCGATCGTGGCGATCCCTTCCAGGTAGCCAAAACTATGACGGGCGCGGTTCCCTTTATTATCATTGGTATTGGCCAGCGCATTCAGGTATTTTACATAGCCTGTTTTGCCCGTGGTTTCAATGTATATTTTTTTGAAAGGATAAAAACGTAATCCTCCTTCTGCGCTGATATTATATCCTGCAACATGGAAATCGTTGTTCAGTCGCTCACCTTTCCATGTAAAATCAGTACGCGGAATATTGATACCAGCACCTGCTTTACCAACAACATCCAGCAATTTCCTGTTTTTAGCTTTATTTGGTAACCAGTGATAAACGTTGACATAATTAATATGCAGCCAGTTCGCGCCATCGGTATGTTCAAAATGAAGAAACCGGTTGGGGTTTAATACACTGTCGCCATCTACATGCACACCATCTATCGTACCGGTAACGTGTACGGTTTGTCCATCGGAAACGATATACTTGGCATGATCGAAATTCAGTTCGATCGCTTTGGTATGTTTTTCATTTAAATAAAACCCAATGCGGTAATTATATTGTGGAATGGATATTTCCAGTGGTTTCTTGAAAATATCATCGTAATTATTCCGGTCATGTGCACGTGCATTGTGCAGGGTGAACCTGTCGCCATTGCCCATCTTAAAATGGATATTGCTGTGAGTATACATTTCGACATTATATCCCCATTGGAAATACATGGCTTTGAACCAGCGGGTATCTTTTTTTTCCTGTGCAGATGCGGGTACTATAAAAAGACTTGCGAGTAAGCAAAGAAAGAGAGGCTTGTGCATCCTGCAAAAGTATTAATGAATAGGCAAAGTTACAAGTCCTGCGGGGCCATTAACTATTGGCAGGGGACTTCGTTATCGATCAGTTTCTTTAATTGCAACTGCCCGCCTTTTTCATCTTCTATAGGGCTTTTTGTCATAATAAGGCAAGCGTAACGGCGGCAAAGATCAATCACGGGAGTGGTGCCGGTAAAACCAGCGCTGCTCAATGCAGAAGCTTTGCTGTCTTTTTCTTCCAATACCCAACTGCCCAATGTATAGGTGAGGCCCTGAACAGTCTTCGGAGCGAATTTTATCAATTCTGGTTTTACCTGTATGCTTAACAACTCGTTTACACTTTCTTCACTCAGCACCTGTTTGCCTTTGTATTTTCCCTTGTTGAGCAACATCACCAGGAATTGCATATAATCGTCTGCGGTCGAGATTGCACCGCCCGAAGGATTGATAGCGCTGGCATCGAGCGTACTGAAGCTGGTGCGGCGCATCGTCATCGGGTTGAATAATTTTTGTTTGATCAATACGTCAAACTTTTTCTTGCTTACGATCTCCAGTACACGGCCGGCAATATCGGGACCAATATCTCCATACCAGAAATCCTGGCTGGGATTGGCCCTGATCTCGCGGGCGGCAAACGAGTTCACCTCATCTTCGAGCGAACTATATTTTTTTCTTTCAAATATCTTTTTGCTGTCGCTGATCCCCGTCATGTGAGAGAGGCAGAGACGAAGTGTAATATAATTCTTGCCATACTTCGCATACTCGGGCAGGTAGGTGCTGATCTTATCATCGAGCGATACCTTACCTTCTTCCACCATTACCATTACCAGTGCTGCTGTGAGCCAGGTGCTGGCATCGCCGATAGGCGCCTGGGTTTTACTATTAAATTCACCCATTTCCTTTTTATAGGCGATCGTATCGCCCTTCCAGACCAGCATCACGAAATTGTTCCCCAGTGCCTTTTGGTTGGTCTTTAATTCTGTATCGAGGTAGGTCCAGTCCGTTTGGGCAAAAACAGGCTGCAAGAATAACAGGAAGAGCCCTAACAGACTGCATTTCAGGCAGATCAGATGGGTTTTATATGACATTGTTACCTTTCCATATTCCATAATAGAAGAATGAATGATTTTTGATTGTAGCATGGGACTTGTGGTAATAACGAAGAACCCCAACTTAAATTTAATAACTCTAAAATAAAGTCTTCGCCTGGCGAAGCAACAAAATATATGAACTTAGGAAACTTTACGATAAAAGCTGCTGAAGCCTTTCAACAGGCCCAGCAAATCGCCTTTAATGCAAAGAATCCGAATATTGAAACGGAGCATATACTAAAGGCGTTGCTCGAACAGCAGGAATCTCCTGTAGAATACCTGTTGAAGAAAAACAATGTTACGGTCAACCTGGTCGACAGCAAACTGGATGAATTAATAGAAAAGCTGCCCACCACTTCCGGTGAACCCGCACAACAGATCAGCCGCGAGGCTAATTCAGTCGTGTTACGGGCCGGTGCTGCATTAAAACAATTCAAAGATGAATTTATAACGCCTGAACATTTACTCCTGGCTATTGTACAGGGGAATGATTCAGCAGCCAAATTATTGAAGAATACCGGGCTGACGGAAAAAGGGCTGGTAGCAGCGATCAATGAATTAAGGAAAGGGGAAACAGTTACCTCGCAAACCCAGTCGCAGGAATTCAATGCCCTGAATAAATATGCCAAGAACCTGAATGAAATGGCAAGACAGGGTAAACTCGATCCTGTTATCGGTCGTGATGAAGAGATCAGGAGAACCCTGCACATCTTATCACGCAGAACAAAGAATAATCCTATTCTTGTAGGTGAACCAGGTGTGGGTAAAACGGCTATTGCAGAAGGTATTGCACACCGGA